>JALVCQ010000030.1 GCA_027009805.1 Bacteroidota bacterium | reverse complement strand
CTGTTTGACCGACGTCGAGATAATGTTGATCACGCGCCCCCAACCGGCCTGCTGCATCGCAGGAAGGACGGCCTGCAACCACAGCTGAGCGGCCGCCACGTGCCGACGGAATCCGCTTTCGAGCGCTTCGACCGGTGCTTCCGCCAGCGGGCCGGGCGCCGGGCCGCCGGTGTTGTTCACCAGAATATGAAAGGAGCGTCCCACTACCCGCTCGGCCAGCATGGATTTCAGCGCCGCCGGATCGTCAAAATCCACGCTTACCCACTGATGTCCCGCCGGATGGTCGGGAAGCTCGGCGGCCAACTTTTCCAGTGCATCGGCGTCCCGGGCCGCCAACAGCAGGCGGGCGCCCGCATCCGCAAAGGCATGGGCGATGGCACGTCCAATGCCCCGGGAAGCACCGCACACAACGGCATGCTTGCCGTGAAGAGAAAGCTGCATAGGATTCATTTCACCGCAAAATGAAAATCCAGCGCCTTCCGAAGCGTCTCCGGCAAAGGCGGCAAGGCCGACCGGGGCACCAAAAAGGTATGCACCGTCATCAGATCCTTAAAGATCGAGTGGCGATGCACCGTGTCCATCAGATAATCATAACCCGAGGAGCCCCCCGTTCCCATCTTATAGCCCAACATGCGCAACACCATCTGGGCATGCCGGAAGCGCCACAACACCAGCGTCTCGTCGATATTCATCAACCGATTCAACAGGTCGTAAGGTTGTTGCAATACCGGCTCGTCACGATACAGATAAATCATCAGGGCGGCCAACAGGGCCCGATAACTCAACCGGATGCGCCCTTCCTGATGCAATTGGGTATGCCGCTGCGGGTTCAATACGGCCTCATAATAAGTGGCCTTCTGTTCCAGCATGCGCAGCCGGAGCGCCTTCTCTTCGGCATCCAGAAAAGCCGTTTGTTGAATGGCTTCGCGGTCTTTTTCCACGCTTTCCGCCACCGCTCGACGAAAATGTTCCAGAAAGTGGAAATCCTCAATATTCAGGAACGGCATACGCTCCAGCCATGCCGCCACATGGTCGAAAACAGAAGGTTGCCGCTCCATTTGGGCAAGTTCTTCCCGCTGCGCCTCACTAAACGGCTCTTTGTAATCTTTTCCACCATATGCAATGCGGTGGGGCGGCCGCAGCCCCAGAAGCGTCTCAATCTTGCGAAATTGAAAGCTCTGGAAGCCCGAAGCAGGCACCAGATAATTGCGAAACTCCAGAAAATCCACGGGCGTCATCGTCTCCAACACATCGATCTGCTCCACGAAAAGGCGCAATATCTTTTCCACCCTGCCCAGCCGGTGCACCACCACCGCAATCTCCCGCTCGTCCAGCTCGCCGTCCGCAAAAGCCTGTTCCACCGATCCCAACTCATGAAGAATTTGTTTCATCCACAATTCATATACCTGATGGATGATAATAAACAACATCTCGTCATGAGCTTGCTTGCCCACCAATGCACTGCGGGGATGCTGTGCATCCAGCACTTTATCCAATACCAGATATTCGGCGTAATGTGCCGCCGGCAATACTTTGTGCCGAGTCATACTACGTTAAAATTAGCACCAAGCAAAGATAACCGCTTCCATTGTAAGACGAATAGATAATTTCGCACCCTTTACAGCAGCGCTTCATGATAAAGATTCCGATGGTGGACCTTCGCCGTTCGCATGAGCGATTCCGGACAGAGATTGAAGAAGCCGTCTTGGCATGTATGCAGACCACACAGTTCATCTTAGGGCCCGAAGTCAGCCGTTTTGAAGAACGGTTTTGCGAATACTTACATCAGGGAAACGGCCGCGTCGTCAGCTGCGGCAACGGCACCGATGCATTGCTGCTGACGCTGTTGGCCATGGATTTTCCCGCCGGTTCGGAAGTCATCGTGCCGGATTTCACCTTTGTGGCCACGGCCGAAACGGTGGTGCGCGCCGGACTCACGCCCGTCTTTGTGGATGTGGATGAACAGACCTTTTGCATTCGTCCCGATGCCATCGAAGCCGCCGTTACCGATCGGACCGTCGCCGTGATTCCCGTGCATCTGTTCGGGCTGACCGCCCCCATGGAAGCCATCCTCGACATCGCCCGAAAGCATCGGCTGAAAGTCATCGAAGACACCGCGCAAGCCACCGGAAGCACTTTCCGATTTTCCGACGGAACCACCCGCAAAGCGGGTACCATGGGGGATGCCGGATGTTTTTCCTTTTTTCCGTCTAAAAACCTTGGCGGCTACGGCGACGGCGGCGCCGTCTTTACCACCGACGAAACGCTGGCCGACCGCATTCGAAGCCTCCGCAATCATGGGCAATATCAGCGCTACTACTACAAAGAAATCGGCACCAATTCCCGGCTGGATTCGATTCAGGCGGCGGTGCTGAATGTAAAACTCACCCGGCTGGACCAATTTAATCAGGAACGACGCACCGCCGCGGCCCACTACATCCGTCTGCTGCAAGATGTGGCGGAGGTGACGGTGCCCGCCGTTCCCGACTATACCGATCATGTGTTCCACCAGTTTACCATTCAGGTCCCGCCCGAGCGGCGCGATGCCCTAATTTCGCACCTCTCGACGGCCGGCGTCGCCGCTCAGATATATTACCCCATGAGGCTGTCCGCACACGCACCCTATCAATCGTTCCCGCGGGGAGACGTGGCAGTCACCGCCCGCCTGAACCGGACGGTTCTTTCGCTGCCCATGTTCCCCGAACTGACTACGGATGAAATCCAATATATTACTTCAACCATAAAATCATTTTTCAAATGACCAAAATCACCATTATCGGAACCGGTTATGTGGGCCTGGTGGCGGGTGTTTGCTTTGCCGAAGTGGGCCATGACGTATTGTGTATCGACATCGACGAAAAGAAAGTAGAGAAACTTTCGCAAGGAATTCCCACCATCTATGAAAAAGGGCTGGAAGAGCTGTTGCAACGCAATGTTCGGGCGGGCCGGCTGCACTTCAGCACCGATCTGGAAAAAGGCGTCCGGCATGGCGGCGTGATATTTCTGGCATTGCCCACCCCGCCCGGCGAAGACGGCTCGGCTGACCTGTCGCACGTGCTGAACGTAGCCGCACAAATCGGCCCGATGCTGCGCGGCTACACCATCATCGTCAATAAAAGCACCGTTCCGGTGGGCACGGCCGAAAAGGTTCGGCGGGCTATTGCCGCCACTACGCAGGTCCCCTTCGACGTGGTTTCCAATCCGGAGTTCTTGCGGGAAGGGCTGGCCATCGAAGATTTTATGGCGCCCGACCGAGTGGTCATCGGCGCCGACTCGGAGCGGGCCCTCCGCATCATGAAAGAGCTTTACTATCCTTTCATCCGAGACAACGGATCGCCCATCCTGACCATGGATATTCCTTCGGCGGAGCTGACGAAATACGCGGCCAACTCGTTCCTGGCCACCAAACTCTCCTTCATCAACGAGATCGCCAACATGTGTGAACACACCGGCGCCAATATCGACCACGTCCGAGTCGGCATCGGGGCCGATCCCCGCATCGGACACCGCTACCTGATGCCCGGCGTGGGATACGGCGGCAGCTGCCTGCCCAAGGATGTGCAAGCCTTGATGCACACCGCCGAGGAAAAAGGATATGACTTCAAAATCCTCAAAGCCGTCAGCGCCGTCAACGAGGCCCAGCGCCGGAAGCCGCTGACACTGCTCCGGCAGTTCTATCCCGACTTAAAAGGACGCAAAATCGCCGTCTGGGGTCTGGCATTCAAGCCGGATACAGACGACATTCGGGAAGCGCCGTCACTTACCGTCATCGGGGAACTTCTTGCCGAAGGCGCCGATGTGCATGCCTATGATCCGCAGGCGATGGACAATATCCGCAATTATGTCTTCGGCGATAAAATCACTTACGGCACCAACCCCTATGATATCCTGGACGGGGCCGAGGCGCTCCTGTTGCTGACAGAATGGGAAATCTTTCGGGATGCCGACCTTGAAGAGGTCAAGCGCCGTCTGGCACAGCCGGTGCTTATCGACGGGCGCAATGTGTTTCCGCTGGCGGTGATGGAAAAACTCGGCATGCATTATCGATCGATCGGACGCCCGCCTGTGCGTGTATCGGATCAAGTCCATGCCTGAATATTTTGTTCACCCCTCGTCGTATGTGGATGCGGGTGCATACGTCGGCGCCGGCACGCGAATATGGCACTTTTGCCACGTGATGCCCGAGGCCCGAATCGGCCGGAACTGCGTTCTGGGGCAAAACGTGTTCGTGGGCGCCCGCGTCCGAATCGGCAACGGCGTAAAGATTCAAAACAACGTGTCGGTGTATGAGGGGGTGGTCCTTGAAGATGAAGTGTTTGTAGGTCCGAGTGCGGTGTTTACCAACGTCATCAACCCGAGAAGTTTTATCGAACGAAAAACAGAATACCGGCCTACCGTCGTGCGCCGTGGTGCCACCATCGGCGCCAACGCCACCATTGTGTGCGGTGTCACCATCGGCGAATATGCCCTCATCGGCGCCGGCAGCGTGGTCACCCGTGACGTTCCGCCCTTTGCCTTGATGTATGGCGTGCCTGCCCGTATCAAAGGATGGGTCAGCAAGGCCGGCGAGCCGTTGACTTTCGATGAAAAAGGGACGGCCCGCTGTCCCTCCGACGGTTCGCTTTACAAAAAGCGCTCAAACGACCGCATCCAATGGGTGGAATAAAGACAGCAGGCCCCATCATCGTCACGGGCGGCGCCGGCTATATCGGATCGCACACCGCCGCCCTCCTCTTGCAGGAAGGTTATGAGGTGGTGATCTGGGACAGCCTCGTCAACGCCCGTGCGGAAGTCATCGACCGCATTCAAAGGGTCACAGGCGTTCGGCCCGCTTTCCAGCGGGTGGACCTTCGGCGCAAAGAACAGCTGAAAGCCGCTCTCCATGGCATGGCCGGACCGCCGCAGGCCGTCATCCACTTTGCCGCCTTAAAAGCCGTGGAAGAGTCGGTCCGAGAGCCGTTGATGTATTATCAAAACAACATCGGCGGGCTGCTTAATCTGCTGGCGGCATTACCCCCGCAAACGCCTTTCCTGTTTTCATCCTCCTGCACAGTATATGGCGAGCCGGACGAAGTGCCGATTACCGAAGCGGCGCCTTTCAAGCCGGCGGCATCGCCCTATGGCGCCACCAAACAGATGAGCGAACAAATCCTCATGGACGTCGCACGGGCCGACGGCCG
>JALVCQ010000029.1 GCA_027009805.1 Bacteroidota bacterium | reverse complement strand
GGCCGACAATGCAAGGATGATAATAACGGCATGGCGGCGGTATGCACGAAGTGTCTCGGCGGTTACCAGCCCCATGCGCGTCAGCGTATAAACGATCAGCGGCAATTCGAATACAAAGGCCGTAGCGAACACCAGCGCGGTGACCGTCGAGATATAGGATTGGAGCGTGATGATGTTGGTCACGTAGGTGCTCACGGTATAATGCGACAGAAACTGGGTGGTCACCGGCACCAGAAAGAAATAACCGAAGAGCACCCCCAAAAAGAAAAGGCCTGAGCCGCCCCACAGAAAGAGACGCCCCCAGCGGGCTTCATTGCTTTTCAGGCCGGGCCGGATAAAGCGCCACACTTGCCATAATACGTAGGGAAATGCCGTGACAACGCCTGCCAGCAACGACAGCGTAATGTGCTGAATAAACTGCCCGGTGAATCGGATGTTGGAAATGTGGAGCAGCGGCCCTTCAAAACAAAATGTTGAAGAAATATCCAGCCATTGACTGAGGGCACACCCCCAATTGTGAAGAGGGAAGTCGGGAAACAGCGGCCAAAAAATGATCCGGTCAAAGAGCACCTCCGGATAAAGAAACCATCCGACAGCCAGCACAATCACCGCAATGACGGCCCGCATCAAGCGGGTGCGGAGCTCTTCGACATGGTCCCAGATGGTGATTTTATCGTCGGCCTCAGGCATGGTCAAGGGGCTTGCCGCTATGGGGGATGCAAACATACATTGCGGCGGCGCTCGGCCTTACTTGTCCACGATGGCGGGCGGGTTCGGCTCCTCGGATTCAGGCCAATGAAAGATGAAATATTCACCCAGTATTTGGCGAACGGTGTAGAGGGTGATGCCCGTCTGTAATTTGCCCCGATGAGCGACACTGATGTGGCCGGTTTCTTCCGAGACAACGAGGGCGATGGCGTCGGATTGTTCGCTGATGCCCAGCGCCGCCCGATGACGAAGGCCCAGCTGGGGCGGCAGCGGCTGTTCGCTGAGCGGTAGGATACAGGCGGCGGCTGTAACGGTGTTTTCGCAAATAATGACAGCGCCGTCGTGAAGCGGGCCTTCCTTGCAAAAAATGCTTTCGAGGAGCTCGGCTTTGAGGCGTGCTTCCAGAAGCACGCCCGTCTCAGCATACGAACGGAGTTTGCTGCCGGTGCAAATGACAATCAGGCCTCCCTGTTTTCGTTCCGACAGCCAGCCCAGCGCCCGAATGATTTGCCCCAGATCAAGCTGCCGCTCTTTGATGCGCTGATACGACCACTTCCAGGGTTTGAAAATAAGCCCCGGGCGGCGAATCGACACATTACGACCCAACCACAGAAAAAAGCGGCGGATCTCCTGTTGAAAGACGATGAGCAGCGCAATCACGCCCACGCCGATAAACTGTCCCAACACCGTGGACAACAGCTTCATGTTCAGAAACCGCACCACCCACCAGAAAAGGTAAAACACCAGCAGCCCGAAAAAAATGTTGATGGCGATGGTGCCCTTCAAAAGCCGATACAGCAAATACAGCAGGCCGATGAACAGCACCACGTCGAGAACGTCCAGCACGATGCGCAACTGGGGCGAGATATTGACCAGTAACGTCAATGGTTCCATGATTGCAAACTTATGGCCTCGGCGGGGTTAGCGGGGAAGCGCCGGCTGCGTTGCAGGAAAAAGACGGCATCAAAAAAGAAACAGGGTAAGCATGCCGAAGGGGCACGCTTACCCTGCACAGGTCGGTGAAAGGTTGCCGCCTACGGCAGTTGTTTGAGTTGCTCTTGATAGGTTTCCGGAGAAAGCGGCACGTAGCCGACCTGCGGGACCAACTCGCCGGCGTGTTCGAGATAGAAACGGACGAAGGCTTTGACTTCGGGCCGTTTCAGGGCGTCTTTTCGGACGTAGATAAAGAGCGGTCGGGAAAGCGGGTAGCGGCCGCTCTGGACGTTTTCGGGGCTTAGCGGCACGGCGGTGCCTTGGTCGGCGACGGGGACGGCCCGCAGCTTCCCTTTGTTTTCAAGGTAGTAGGCCATGCCGAAATAGCCGAGGGCATAGCGGTCGCCTTCGATGCCGATGACCAGCTGGTTGTCGTCTTCGCTGGCGATGTAGTCGCCGCGGCTGCGTCCACTTTCGCCCATCACGCGTTCGGTGAAATAGTCGAACGTGCCGGAGGCGGTGCCCGGCCCGTAAAGGGTCATGGTCTGGTCGGGCCAGTTGGGGCGGACGTGGTTCCATTGGGTCACCTTACCTTCGGATTCCGGCGCCCAGATAGCGGCCAGTTCGGCAATGGTGGTGGTATCCATCCAGTCGTTTTCAGGATGAACGACGACCGCGATGCCGTCGATGCCCACCCGCAGCTCGATGGCTTCAAAGCCGGCCTTTTTGAGGGCTTCCAACTCGCCGGGGCGGATGGGTCGTGAAGCATTGTTGATGTCGATTTCGCCGCGAATGAATTTCTTAAAGCCGCCGCCTGTGCCCGAAACGTTGATGTGCACCTGCACGTCGGGATATTCCCGCCCGAACTCCTCGGCCACCGCTTCGGTGATGGGATAGACGGTGCTCGATCCGTCGATGACCACCTCGCCGCTCGGTTGGCCTTCTCTGTTGCTTCCAGAAGCGTTTTTCTGGGGGCCGCCACAGGCCAGCAACATCAGGGCGATGCCCGAGAATACAAGGCTTTTCCAGTATTTCATGAGATTGGGTTTGGTGCAATATTAAAAGAAGATCATCAGCCGCGTCTGAAAGATGTGGCTTCCGCCGTCGGGTAGCGTGGTGCTGTTTTTGATGGTGGGGCGGACGTAGTTCAACATCACGCGGGCTCTGGAATAAGGATACCAGTTGAGCCCGACCGAGAGGGTGGTCAGGCCGCCGCCTTGCAGGCCGGCGCTGTTGAAATTGCCGATGCCGTAGCGGGCCACCACTTCCCATGCGCCCCATCCGCCGTCTTTTCCCCAGGGTTTGGCGGGCTTGATTTCTTTTACGCCGGAAAAAGGCGATTTCAGGGCCCGATGTTCGCCCGTGAGCACGTAAGCCATCTGCACGTAACCGCCGCCCAGCTGCGGCTTTGAGCCGTCGTTCAGGTTGCCCTGAAATAAGATGTATTCACTTTGAAAATAAAGCGGGCCCAGCGAGGCAGCCAGTTCGCCGCCCATCCAGCGGCTGTTTTTCATGGTGTCGATTTTTAACGAGACCAGATGCGGGCCGAACATCGACTCGCTGCCGGCTTTGACGGTATAGCCGGCGCCCTGACCGATTTGTTGCCGGAAATAGCCGGCCAACATCAGCCATTGGCGCTCTTTCCGCAGCGGAACGAGAGACAGGCGGTTGGTGGAAATAAAGTAGCCGCCCGTGCCCGTGGCGGGATCGATGGGCAGAACCTGATGCGCACCGGCATTAAAATTCCGAAACACGCCTACCTGATAGCCCACCATGTCGGTCAGCTTGCCGTATGCCATGAGGCCCGCATTGCGCACCTTTCCGAAAGCGCCCGTCATCTCGGGACGTCCGGGCAGAAGGATCCGGTTGGAACTGTTTAGGACGTCCCAGCGATAGGGCTCTTTGAAGTTCCCGGCCCGTAAGCGGGCCCGTTTGCAAAGGCGCAGGTCCACGTAAGCGTCTTTGATCGACAGTTTTTTCTTGCCAAAATCGACGCTGAGTTTGTAACTGAGGCGGTCGCTCATTTTTCCTTTGGCGGTCAGGCGGAGCCGCCGGAGGCCGATGCCGGCCATGGGGTCGGCGATGCCGGTGTCGCTGGTTGATCCGCCGATATCGACCTGCAGCCGCCCGTGAAACGTCGGCGTCTGCGCCATGGTGACGTGGGCCGTCAGCAGCAAGGAAGTTAGAAATCCCGGGATGAAAAGCGTTTTCATCGGATGTGTATCGTTTAGATTGGTGCAAGAATATTGCGTGGCGCAGGGATTTTTTGCCTGCGTTTGTCATTTAGAAATCGTCCGAAGTAGTTAAGACGGCTTAATGGGTTCTATCCTGTAAAAATTGTTGAATGTAGGTGTCGATGGCTTCGATAGATGAGACGGGGATGAGCAGCCCGTCGGCGCGAGAGTCGAGTTGTCTCCCCGCTGTTTGTTCGGCCCATCCGCCAAAGCCCTGAACGCAGAGGACGGTTTTCCGGCGTTGCCATGCGAAAGCGATTTCGGAGAGCGTGCCGGCACCGCCGCCTGCGGCAATCAACAGCGCGGCGCTGTTAACGATGAGGACGTTTCGGGCGGTGCCCATCCCGGTGGGAATGACGATGTCGATGTAAGGGTTAGCGTCCTGTGGCGTTTCGGATGGAAGGATGCCCACGGTGGGGCCCGAAAAAGCATGCGGTGCGCTTTTGACCCCCTTGCAGACGGCTTCCATGAAACCACCCATGCCGCCGCAGACGATGCCCACCGGATAACGGGCCAGCCGCCTGCCGAGGGCCTCGCCGAAATGATAAAGGGCGGGCGGACACAGCGATGCATTCGGCCCGATGATGCCGATAAGCGGAAAACGGCCGGCCGGACGCATGGCGCTGCGTTATCGGATGACAATTCGCTTCAAGGACACCTCCGGAAGCATTTCCTGTAAGATGGCTTTAATCTCGTGCGTGCGGTAGGAAAGTTCCTGACGGGCGGCCGCTGAGGGTGCATACAGGTAGAGCACGCCGTCGCGGTATCGGAGGCGGCAGTGGAGGAGCAGTTCGCCCCACGGGGCTTTTTCCAGCGTCTGTCGGATGCGCGGCACCACCATGACGGGGTGGCCGGCAAGCTCTTCCCGCAGGTGGCTGATCAGGTCTTTGATGGCCCAAGGGCGGCTCATGGCATGGTTTGGGTCAGATGTTGCAACAATCGGAAAAGGGCAGCGGTGGCAGCCTGTTCGATGATGTCGTGGCGGCTGCCTTCCCCCGCGAAACAGTGGGCTTGCGTTCCGACGTCGGGTGTGTGGATGCCGATCCAGACGGTTCCGACGGGTTTTTGCGGCGTGCCGCCGCCGGGGCCGGCAATGCCGGTGGTGGCCAGCCCTGCGTGGGTGTGAAGCCGCTCAACCACACCGCCGACCATGGCGCGGGCGGTGGCTTCGCTCACGGCGCCTTCCCGACGGAGCACTTCCGACGGAACGTTCAGCAGCCTTTCTTTTACGGCATTGGCATAAGACACCACCGTGCCCTGAAAATAGTCGGAACTGCCCGGGACGGCCGTGATGCGGTGGGCCAGAAATCCGCCCGTGCAGCTTTCGGCGGTGGCCAACGTCCAGCCTTTTTGTCGGAGAAGGGCGCCCAGCGCCTCTTCGGGAAGTTCCCACGGACGGGCGGGACGCCACCACCAGTGATGGGTCGGTTTTTCAGAGGAAAAAATAAGATTGGCGGAGGCGTTCATGCCGCGGATGCGCGGCATCGCATACGGGCGTTTAATTTCCGCGCCGGACTCGAGCATTGCCGCCCACAGTTGTTCAGGCAGCCATGCCGGCGGCGCGGTGATGTGGAGACAGCCATCTTTCACTTGCTCATTCCATGTCGGGTAGGGCGGCTCGGCGACCGGGCGGGTTATCCACTCGACCGCCCAACCGGCCAGTGAAGCCATCTGGACCACGCGGCGGCTTTCCCAGTAGGCGGACAGGCTGCCGGCGGGGTGGGAGGAGTGGCAGACCAATTTCATGATTCCGGTGCAGATTGAAGAAAGAGGCGGCGAAGGTGTTCGGTGAGGAGCCGCATTTCCAGCTGCGGCGAATAGCTTTCGTAGAGAATGTTGTAGGTGGAATGCAAAATGGGAAACTGCGGAAGGGCCTTTCCAAGCTTCCGCTGCAAAGCGGCGATGGCAAAATAGCCCTCCGGAATCATATTCAACTCCCGCAGGGCCATCCGCGGGGCTGTTCCCTGGCCCACCATCAGCCCCAGGGCGCGGTTTCGGCTGTGGCGGGAATAGCCGGTGACCAGAAGGTCGCCGCCATAAGCCGGCTGAAGAATGTCCGGCTGCAATCCCGTAAATCGCTGGATCAGCAGCCACATCTCCCGCAGGGCCGCCGTCATCAACACCGCCTTGAAATTGTCGCCCATGCCGAGCCCTTCCACCATCCCACCGATGAGGGCATACACGTTTTTCAAGATGCCCGCATATTGAATCCCGATCACGTCGGTGGAATAGAGCAGGGGAAGGTAAGCCGTGCCCAGAAGGTCTTGAAAAAGGCGGCGACGGACTTCTATGTTGGTGCCGGCGATGGTCAGGAATGTGGTTTTCCACTGGACCAGCTCTTCGGCATGCGAAGGGCCGCTGAGCACGTAAAAGTGTTCCCGCGGCCACTTTCGATGTTGTTCCAGATACTCGGAAATGAGGAAGGCGCCCTGCGGCGTGTCGATCATGCCTTTTACCGCCGACATGATCCATGCGGCGTGGATGAGCTCGGGGTCGATGGCGTCGAGAATGGGGCGCAAGAATCGGGAGGGCGTGACCAGCAGCAGCCCGTCGGCTTTTTGAAGGACGGGCCGGAGTGCGGAATAAATCCGGATGTTTTTCAGCGGCAGCTCAACGGCTTTGAGATAGGCGGGATTCCGCCCGTGCCGGCGGATGTATTCGGCCGATTCGGGGCGGTGAACATACCACAGAACGGAATGGTGCTGCGCCAGATGATAAACCAACGCCGTTCCCCAGCTTCCACTTCCGATGACTCCGATGCGGGGCGGCTTCATGCAAAGCGGCGTTTAGTCCCGACGGCCCATGAAGAGCGAAAGGTAATACAACAACCCGACCAGCGAGGAAAGGGCCGCCACCACGTAGGTAAGGGCTGCCCATTTCAGGGCGTCGCGGACATCGTGCATCGCCGAGTCCGACATGGAATAGCGGCGTTCCAGCCATTGCACAGCCCTTTTGCTGGCGTCGAACTCGACGGGCAGCGTGATAAAAGAAAACAGCGTCAACACCGCATAGGTGGCCACGATGATGCCCAGCACCAGCTGGATGGGAATCATCTTGAAAATGAGAAAACCACCCAGAAACGTGGCCATCAAGACGATATTCAAGATTTTGGCGCTGGCCGCCTGAACGGGCACCAGGGCCGTTCGTAATTTTAACGGTGCATAGCCGAAGGCGTGTTGCAGGGCGTGTCCGCACTCGTGGGCCGCCACACCCGCCGCCGCCACGCTTCGCCCTTCATAAACGCCGGGGCTGAGGTTGACGGTCTTGTTGACGGGATTGTAATGGTCGCCCAGCATCGTCGGCGTCGAGACCACCTTCACCTCCGTCAGACCGTGCTCCTGTAACATCTGCTCGGCAATCTCCCGGCCGCTGAGCCCCATCGGATTGGGCACCCGGGAATATTTCTCGAACTTGCTTTTGAAGCGATATTGAACGAACATGCTCAGCAAAAAAACGCCGCCGAATAGAAGCCAGAACATAGTGCCTTACTTTATTTAGTGTCGTGATATCCAGCGAATGATCATCACAATCAACGCCCCCGTAAACAGGATGACGCTGATGCGGTTGATGCCGTGCATCACCTTGATGTTGAATGTTTCTTTCCCTTCATTGGCCTTCTGAAAAGTTAGATAGGCCCATAGTTTTCGAAGAAAAGGGTGCCGCATGATTATGTTTTCTTTGGAAACATCAGCCTTTCGAGCGTTTCCGCCGTCACGGGCCCGTAGGGCCGGGACAGTTGTCCGTGAATCGACACTTCGTAAGGCGTTTGTTCCTTTTGATATAAAACACCGACGGGCGTGGGAAGTTCGCTTCCGGTGCTTTCTTGAAAGGCGGGGTCTTCAAAACGGGCCAGCAGGAGCGCTTTTCCGATATCCGTTGGGTCGTGAATCCACAACCGGCCTGTTTCGCAATCGTTTCGGGCCACCACTCGCGGCTTGCCTTCTTCCAAACAGATGGCTTTTTCGTTGTTTTTCCCAAAGAAAAGCGGTTGGCCGGCTTCCAGCAACACGATGTTTTCCTCTCGGGTGTTTTTATCGTAGATGGCCTGAAAGGCTTCGTCGTTGAATACGACGCAATGCTGATAGATTTCCACGAGGGCGGTGCCGCGATGTCGGTCGGCGGCCCGAAACGTATCCGCCATGTGGTTTTGCAACCGGTCGATGGTGCGGGCGGCGAAGGTGGCGCCCGCACCTAATGCCACGGCCAGGGGAGCCAGCGGCCGGTCGATGCTGCCGCGGGGAGTGGTGGGCGTATGCTGGTCCACGGGCGATGTCGGTGAGACCTGACCTTTGGTTAGGCCATAAATCTGATTGTTAAAGAGCAGAATGTTGATGTCCGGATTCCGGCGCATCACGTGCAGAAAATGATTGCCGCCGATGGCCAGGGCGTCGCCGTCACCGGTGATGACCCATACCGACAGCTCCGGCCGGGTGACCTTCAGGCCTGTGGCGAGGGTAGGTGCCCGACCGTGGATGGAGTGAAATCCATATGTTTCAATGTAATATGGAAAGCGGGAACTGCAGCCGATTCCCGAGATGAAGACAATATTTTCCTGTGAATACCCTAACTCGGGAAGGATGTTTTTCACCTGCTTGAGAATGGCGTAATCGCCGCAAGCCGGACACCAGCGGACCTCCTGACCGCTGTCCAGGTCTTTCACGGTGAAGTGATGATGGCTTACTTCTTCACGCATGCGTGTGCCGCTTCAAGGATTTTCCGGCTCAGTTCTTCGGGGGTAAAGGGCTGCCCCTGCACTTTCGTGATGCTGCATACTTTCCGCAAAAATCGTCCCTGCAATAGAAACGCCAGTTGTCCGGCGTTGTGTTCGGGGACGATGATGGTTTCGAAGCCGTCCAGCAGGGCGTCGAGTCCCGAGGGCATGGGGTGTAGGTGGCGAAGGTGAAGGTGTTCGACGGAGAAGCCTGTTTGTTCGAGGTGTTCGACGGCCTCCCGGATGGCGCCGTAGGTGGAGCCCCATCCTACGATGATGAGCGGGCCCGAGGTGGCGCCGCCTTCGGTCCGGGCGGACGGGATGGTCTGCTGAATGTGACGGATTTTTTCGGCCCGCAGGCGGGTCATCCGTTCGTGGTTGGCGCCTTCATAAGAGACGGCGCCGGTGAGGTCTTCTTTTTCCAGGCCGCCGATGCGATGGGTGCTGCCCGGCATGCCGGGCACGGCCCAATATCGGACGCCTTTTTCATTGCGACGGTAGGGCTGGTAAACGGCCGATGATTTCGGATCCCACCATGGAATGGAAATCGGCGGCAGGTCGTCGAGGTGCGGCGGCGTCCACAGGCGGGCGCTGTTGGCAATCAGGGCGTCGGAGAGGACGATGACGGGCGTGAGAAATTCGAGGGCGATGTGGGCGGCTTCATAGGTGATGAAAAAGGCGTCGTCGGGGGTGGCGGGAGCCAGCACGGGGAGGGGGGCTTCGCCGTGACGTCCCCACAGGGCGGCCAGCAGGTCGGCTTGCTCGGGCTTGGTGGGCATCCCCGTGGAAGGCCCGGCCCGCTGGACATCGATAATCACCAGCGGCAACTCCACCGATACGGCCAGTCCGATGGCCTCTTCCATGAGGTCGAGGCCGGGTCCCGAAGTGGCCGTGACCGCCAATGAACCACCGTAGGCGGCACCCATCACCGCACCGATGGCCGCAATTTCATCTTCCATCTGGATGGTGATCACGCCCGCTTCTTGAAGCCGTGCCAGAATATGCCCGATGTCGGATGCCGGCGTGATGGGGTAGGTGGCCATAAACAGCGGACGCCCTGAGCGGGCACTCGCCGCCATCAGCCCGTAAGCCGTGGCCAGATTGCCAAAGATGTATTGTGCGTTTTCAGGGGGCGTTGTCGGATGGAAAGAACCAACGGGGCGCTGGATAAGTTCGGCGGTTTCGCCGAAATGATAGCCGGCGCGCAAGACCTTGATGTTTCGAGACGTCATCTCCGGCCGGCGGGAAAACTTTTCTCGAAGGCGGCTTTCAAGAAGGTCCAAATTCTGATTGAAAAGAAAGGCCAGCAAGCCGAGGACGAACATGTTCTGATGGCGGTCCCGTGCTTTCATCGGCAGTTTTTCGTCTGCCAAGGCTTTGTGGGTCAGCTTGGTGATGGGCGCGGTGATAATTTCATAGGTGCCGGCTTTTTCTATGTCGGCCACGGGGTCTTCGTCTTCTGCATAGCCGGCGAGTTTCAGGAACCGTCGGTTAAATCCGTCACTGTTAATGATGAGGATGCCGCCGGGCTTGAGGTGAGGGAGGTTTTTTTTCAGGGCGGCGGCGTTCATCACCACGAGGACGTCGGCCGCGCCGCCGGCGGTATATACCTCGGTGGTGCCGAGCTGAATTTGAAAGCCGCTGAGGCCGCTGAGGGTGCCCACCGGCGCACGAATTTCCGCCGGAAAATCGGGCATTGTGCCCAGTCGAAGCCCCTCATCGGCCACGGCCTCGGAAAACAGCTTGCCCAGCATCTGAATGCCCTGGCCCGAATCGCCCACGATCCGGACCACCAGGCGCCGGGACAGCTCGTTTTTGTTCACGGGCGGCATGTTGGTGCGCAATCAAGGACTGCAAAGAAAGAGATTGTTTTCTCCTTCCCCGCGGTGACTAAACGTAGGCGCGCTCATCCCGTTTTTCATAGAAGTTAATAAAGGCGCGGCATGCCACACGGTTGCCGCCGGGCGTGGGATAGTCGCCGGTGAAATACCAGTCGCCGTGATGATGCGGCAGCGCCCGATGCAGCCCTTCGAGGCTTTGATAGATCACCCGCACCGGCGTGCTGACGTCCGGCGGCGTGACCAGCTGGGCGATGCGGGCATACAGCGCTTCTTCTTTGACGGCCCGATAGATGGACTTGACGGGGTTTTCCAGGCTCTCGGAGCGCGGCTTTTTGAGCAAAAGGCGGCTCTGTTCATATACATATTCGATCAGGTCTTCCCGGTGTTGCTCCCGAAGGATGGCGATGGCCGCCTGAAAGGCCACCAGGTCGTGCAGCTTGGCCATGTCGATGCCGTAGCAGTCGGGAAATCGAATCGGGGGCGCCGAAGACACGATGATGATCTCCCGCGGTTGAAGGCGGGCCAGAATGCGGATAATGCTTTCCCGAAGGGTGGTGCCGCGCACGATGGAGTCATCGACTACCACGATGCGGTCCTGACCGGGGCGGACCAGCCCATAGGTCACGTCATATACGTATTGGACCAGCTCGTTGCGCCCCTGTTCCTGAGAAATGAACGTGCGGATTTTAGTGTCTTTGTGTGCCAGTTTCTCGATGCGGGGGCGGGCCTGCCGAAGGGTTTCAACGGTGGGGCCGGGCGTTTGCTGCAAAAGCTGATGAAGTTGATATTCTTCGATGGCTTCCATCATACCTAAGAAAGCCACCTCCGCTGTGTTGGGAATGTAGCTGAACACCGTATCGGTCGGCGAGTCTTCAATGACTTTCCAGACCATCGGGGCCAGTTCCCGGCCCAATCGCTTCCGGTCTTGATATACCGCTTCATCGTTACCCCGGGAAAAATATATCCTTTCAAACGTGCATTGGGCTGCTCCGGCAGGCGGGCTGACCCGTCGGACTGTCAGGTAGCCGTCTCTGTCGATGATTAAAACATGCCCCGGCGGGACCTCCTCAATGGCTTCAAACGGCTCGTGGAAAGCCGTCCGGATGGGCGGGCGTTCGGAGGCCACCACCACCACCTCATCGTTTTCATAGTAAAAGGCCGGACGGATGCCGTGCGGGTCCCGCACCACGAAGGCCGTCCCGTGTCCCAAAGCGCCGGCCATCACGTAGCCGCCGTCCAGCCCTTTGACCACTGAACGCACCACACCTTCAAGGTCGAGTTCTTCCATGATGCGGCGGGTGATCTCACGCCGCGTGAGCCCTTCTTCATAATACTGCTGATAGATGCGGTTGTTTTCTCTGTCGAGATAATACACGAAGCGTTCCAGAATCAGCAGCGTGTCGTTGGTAAAGGGCGGGTGTTGCCCCAGTTCAATGAGCTTCTGAAACAGCTCTTCGTTGTTGGTCATGTTGAAGTTGCCGGCCAACATTAGATTGCGGCTGAGCCAGTGGCTGCGGTGGACGAACGGATGGCAAAACTCGGTTCCGTGGTGGGCGTGGGTGCCGTATCGCAGATGGCCGAGCATAACCTCCCCCAGAAAGGGCAGCTGTTTTTTAAGGTGTTGGATGGCGTCCGGAGAGGGGTAAAGGTTCTGCCATCCGCTCTGGTTGATGGCCTTCGTCAGTCCGGAAAAAATATCCAACAGCGGCGCGGCATGGGTGGACCGCCGCCGGTATAGGAAGGGCGTGCCGGGCGGTTTGTCCAAAGCCACCACGCCGATGCCGGCGCCGTCTTGCCCGCGGTTGTGTTGCTTTTCCAGCAACACCTGCAGCTTCTGGAGGCCCCAAAAGGGGGTGCCGTATTTCTCATGGTAAAATACCAGCGGCTTTCGTAAAGCCAGCAAGGCAATCCCACATTCGTGGGTCAAAGATTCTCCCATGGCGGGTGATGTGAAAGCGCAAAAATAGGAGGGAATAAAAACGAAACGCCCCCGCCGGAAAGTTTCCCGACGGGGGCGCAGGTCACGGCGTTTCAGGTTGTTTCTTATTCACCGCCGCATTTGCCTTCACCGCATTTGCCTTCACCGCATTTGCCGTCCATGGCTTTTTTTGCAGCATCTTTTACGGCGTCGGCGCCTTCTTCGACGGCGTTTGAAGCAGCATCCATGGCGTCATTGGCGGCATCTTTCGCACTTTCAACAGCCTCTTCTGCTGCCTCGGAAGCCGATTCTGCAGCCTCTTCCGCTGCTTCCGAAGCTGCCTCGGCAGCCTCCTCGGCAGCTTCCGAAGCTTCTTCCACAGCCTCTGTGGCTTGTTCTTGAGCGGAACTGTTGTCACTTCCTTCGCAAGAAGAAAGCACAAGCACAGGTGCCGCTAGAAACGCAAGCATCGCCAAAAGGAGCAGGTTTCTTTTCATGAGGTTTTTCATCGCTTGTTGGTTTTTGGTTACCGCAAATTTATACAAAATCTCTATGTGTATCCAGTCTAATGTGAAAATCAACCGGAAAAAGAAGCCGGAACTTCATTTGGAGGAAATCCTTTATTACTTTGTAGGCGCAATTGGGGGCTATGCAATTCAACCCGGTGAAGTATCCGTTGCTGGCAAAAATAGAAACGCCGGAAGACCTTCGTCGGCTTCCGGAAAAAGCGCTTCCACGTCTTTGCGAGGAGTTGCGGGAATATATCATCGACGTGGTGTCGGTCAAAGGCGGCCATTTCGGTGCCAACCTTGGCAGCGTGGAGCTGACGGTGGCGGCGCATTATGTATTTGACACGCCGCACGACCGGCTGGTGTGGGACGTGGGGCATCAGGCTTATGGACACAAGGTGCTGACGGGGCGGCGGGATCGCTTTCCCACCATCCGCCAATACGGCGGACTAAGCGGCTTTCCCAAACGGGGTGAAAGTGAATACGATACGTTTGGGGTGGGACATTCTTCGACGTCGATCTCGGCGGCGCTGGGCATGGCCGTCGCCGCCCGACTTAAGGGGGAGAGCAGGAAAACCATCGCCGTCATCGGCGACGGCGCACTCACCGGCGGAATGGCCTTCGAAGCCCTCAATCATGCCGGTAGTGAAGATGCCGACCTGCTGGTCATCCTCAACGACAACCAAATGTCGATCGACCCCAATGTAGGGGCCCTGAAAGAATATTTGCTCGACATTACCGTCTCGCCTACCTACAATAAATTGCGGGATGAGGTGTGGCACGTGCTGACGCGCTTGAAGAAGGTGGCGCCTCATCTGCGGGAGTTGGTCGGCACCGTCGAAAAAAGCCTCAAAAGCCTCATTTCCTCACACAGCAACTTTTTCGAGTCGCTCAAATTCCGCTATTTCGGGCCTGTGGACGGACATGATGTGTTACATTTGGTCAAGGTCTTGCGTCAGCTCAAACAATTGCCGGGGCCCAAGCTGCTCCATGCCCTCACCCTCAAAGGCAAAGGCTATCAGCCGGCGGAAGAACAACAAACCAAATGGCATGCCACCAGCGGCTTCGACAAGCTTTCCGGGCTCAGCACCGCCCAATCATCTGACTCACCTCAGCCGCCCAAATATCAAGACGTCTTCGGTAAGAGTCTCGTAGAACTGGCCGAGAAAAATGATAAGATCGTCGTGGTCACGCCTGCCATGCCCACCGGTTCGTCGGTTACATACATGATGGAACGATTTCCCGAGCGGTCGTTCGATGTGGGCATCGCCGAACAACATGCCGTCACCTTTTCCGCTGGACTGGCCACGGAAGGATTGCGGCCGGTATGCGCCATTTATTCCACCTTTCTCCAGCGGGCCTATGACCAATTGATTCATGACGTGGCGTTGCAGAAGTTGCCGGTGATTTTCGCCATTGACCGGGGCGGGCTGGTCGGCGCCGACGGACCCACCCATCACGGCGCATTCGACCTGGCCTATATGCGGCTGGTGCCCAATATGATTATCTCGGCGCCGATGAATGAGCAAGAACTCCGTAATCTCCTTTACACTGCCCAGCTCGAACATATCGACCGCCCCTTTGCCGTCCGTTACCCCCGCGGCCGGGGGGTGATGCCCCACTGGCAAACGCCTTTTGAAGAAGTCCCCATCGGAAAAGGGCGCATCCTGGTGGAGGGCGGCGACGTCCTCATCATCAGTATCGGACACGTAGGCAATCTTGTCCAGGAAGCCGTCTCCAAGCTTCATCAGCAGGATATATATCCCACGCACATGGACGCCCGATTCCTTAAGCCGCTCGACGAGGAAACCTTGCACGCCCTGTTGCCGCGGTTTCGCAGGGTGATCACCGTCGAAGACGGCACCATCATCGGCGGACTGGGGGATGCCGTCCTCGACTTTGCCAACCGGCACGGCTATCCCGTCACACTCCGAAAGCTGGGCATTCCGGATAGGTTTATCGAACACGGCTCCCAGCAACAACTGTATGCCGATTGCGGCTACGATACGGAAGGGATCGTCGCCGCAGTGAAGAAGATAATGACGGAGGTATATATTTAAAGGACGTTACACCTGCGTTCTTTATCGTAGGAAACGCCTTTAATATAAGACATAAAAAAATAAATCTATGCGTAGGAAAGCTATGTATGCCCTCGGGGTCATGGTGGGTTCTTCCCTTGACGGGCAGGACGTGTGCTTATCCAAGTGGTGGTGGGATGGAAAGTGGCATTTTTCCATCGTCAAGGCAGCCACTTTCGAGCTGGACCCAACGTTTATCCGGTGTATATTGAGCCGGAATTTTGAGAGATATGATGTGGAAACCTTTCACCGGGGCAACCTTGCTTTTACCACCGAGATGGCGGAACGTCTTGTTGATTTTTTAAGGGGGCAGCCGCGCCCGCATGTGGTGGGGGTGCATGGCCCCACGGTATATCACAACGAGACGGTCCCATATTCCATTCAGCTGGGGGAAGGCGATCTGTTATACGCCCGCTTGAAAGTGCCCGTCGTAGTGAACTTTCGCCAACTGGATCAAGCATTGGGTGGGCCGGGCGCCCCCATTCTTCCGTATGTTGAGAAACTGGTATTTCCCGATTATGATGCGTTTCTGAATCTGGGCGGCATCGCCAATGTGGACTGCTGGCTGGACGGCCGGCTGCATGCCGTCGATGTGGTGCCGTGTAATCAGTTGCTGAACCGGCTGGCTTTTTTGCAAGGAAAACCTTATGATGAAGACGGCAAAATGGCCCGACAGGGGCAGGTGATTCCTTCTTTGCTGGAGCGGCTGCGGATGATTCAGCGGGACTGGCCGGCGGTGTCAATGGACCGGCGGGAAATTGAAGCGGTCTTCTGGCCGTTGCTAAAAGAAGAAAATGCGCCGGTGGAAGACAAGTTGCGGACGGTTGTGGAATGGGTGGCGTTGGCGGTGGCCGACCACCTCGAGGCCTACGACCGGGATTGCAACGTGATGATTACCGGCGGAGGGGCCCACAATCAGCTGCTGGTGGAGCGTATTCAAGATGTCGTGCCCACTGCGGTGACCCTGCCCGATGCGCTGCTGATCGACTAC
Source organism: Bacteroidota bacterium (assembly GCA_027009805.1). Taxonomy (GTDB): domain Bacteria; phylum Bacteroidota; class Bacteroidia; order JAADEI01; family JALVCQ01; genus JALVCQ01. The sequence continues at coordinate 613 of JALVCQ010000029.1, read as the reverse complement.
AAAGAGGCGTTGCTGTTCGGCTTGATGGCCTTGCTTCGCTTTTACGGCCTGCCCAATACGGAGCTGGCCGCCCACCACGGCCTTACGGCCGGTGCCTTATACGGGGCGGGGCCTCCGCAGCCGCTCTTTTAGTCGGTCCATGTGCCGTATCGCTGCATGACCTGCATGCCCAGCTGATAAAGCACCTGATACGGATCGCCCGAGAGGCGGAAATATCGGGCGAAAGCCGGCTCGGTTTTCATCCCGGCGGCTTTGAGGCGGCGGATAGCGTGATGCGCTGCGGGGCCGCCCTGTTGTAATAGATACCATTCGGCCATCATATGCACCCATGCCCGCTGATGCGGCGTGGGTATGGTGGCGGCGAAAATCTCGATGGGAAAGGAATGCGCTGTAAAGCGGATGAGGATACGTTCTGCTGTGTGATGAACAGCAAAATCGGGATAGGCGCCGTAATGTGTCATTACTTTTTCTATAAAAGACGCCGGATGTTGCACAGCACAGAGAATGTCGAGGTCGCTGCCGGGCAAATCCACGTCGAGGGGAACCGTGCCGGCCAGCCGGGCGTCGAACGGATGAAAACGGGTGAAGATGTCGAGTCTTTCCAGCGCCTCAA
>JALVCQ010000028.1 GCA_027009805.1 Bacteroidota bacterium | reverse complement strand
TGATGCGGCAAAATCTATTGTATGGGTGCAGCGATGCTGCGCCCCTACCACATACCCGTCCCCGAAAAATGCCCGACTGATACAAGAAAATGGACGAAAAACCATGTAGGGGCGAAACATGTTTCGCCCCCACCAAATAAATGGCATTGTCTCTCTCGCGTGAGGGGCCCGGAGGGCGCCGAGCCGCAAGGCGAGGCGGACCGACGCCGCCTGCGGGGTTGGCGTTGGTAGGGGCGACGCGTGCGTTGCCCTGTGGGCGCCTGCGGGGTGGGATTTGTAGGGGTGTAGGGGCACGGCATGCCGTGCCCCCTACGTGGCGGCGGCGGGCCGAGGCGAACCGCCGAGCCCGCAGGGGCCCGACCCGAAGGCCCGTCAGGGCCGGAGGGGCACGCCCAAAAAATGTTTTTTATCCCGTGCTCCGGCTGTCCGGTGGTATGTTTGCAGCCACCTAAAAAAGACATGCCGCCATGCGTCTTGTAACATTCCAATCTGAATGCCGCACGGGGTTGGGCATCTTTCATACCGGCCGTGTGTATCCGCTGGAAGCACTCGACCCGGTGTTTCCCGGGGAGATGGTGGAGTTTCTCAACGCCGGTCCGAAGATGATGGAGATTGCGCAGGATTATGACCGGCGCATCAAAGCGGGGGAGTTTGCTGACATTGCTATTGAGGGGTATGCATTGATGGCGCCGGTGCCGCGGCCGGTGAGCGCTCGGGATGCGTATGCATTTCGCCAGCATGTGGCCGCCGCCCGCCGCAATCGGGGGGCCGAGATGATCCCTGAGTTTGACCAGTTTCCTATCTTTTACTTCACCAATCATCTGGGGATTGTGGGGCCGGGGACCATCAAGCTGATGCCGGACCATTTCAAGCGGCTGGACTTTGAGCTGGAAGCCGCCGTGGTGATCGGGCGGAAAGGACGGAATATTCGGGCTTCGGAAGCCGACGACTATATTGCGGGTTATATGATTATGAACGACTTCAGCGCCCGCCAGATGCAGATGGAAGAGATGAAGTTGAGTCTGGGGCCTGCGAAGGGGAAGGACTTTGCCACAGCCATCGGGCCCTATCTTGTCACACCCGACGAGCTGTTGGACCGCCGTCGGGATGCCAAGCCGGGCCACACGGGGGCGCTCTATGATCTGGTGATGAAGGCTTACGTGAACGGTCAGCAGGTGTCGGAAGGCAATCTGGCGGATATGGACTGGACGTTCGCCGAGATCATCGAGCGGGTCTCTTACGGCAACACCATTTACCCGGGCGAGGTGATCGGCAGCGGGACGGTGGGGACGGGTTGCTTTCTGGAGCTGAACGGCACGTGGAAGCGCGAGAATCCGGATCACACGCCGTGGTGGCTTCAGCCGGGCGACGAGGTGGTGTTAGAGATCGAGCGGCTGGGGACGCTTCGTAACCGCGTGGAGCTGGAAGACACCGACTATTCGCTGTTGGCGCTCAAAAAGAACGTTTAAGGTCGGGCCATGAAACCCCGGTTTCGTTCTTACGATGCGGGGGCGCTGTCGTTGCCCAGGCGGCATCAGCTTTTGCTGGGTGCGGTGAGCCCTCGCCCGATAGCATTCGTGAGCACGGTTTCGGCTGAGGGGGTGCGCAACCTGGCGCCGTTCAGCTGGTTTAACGTGTTCAGCAACCGTCCGCCCATTGTGGGTTTTTCGCCGGCGCTTCGCCCGCAGGACGGTTCGGCCAAAGACACGCTTCGGAACGTCGAAGCGGTGCCCGAGGCGGTGGTCAACATCGCCAACTATCCGATGGTGCAGCAGATGGCGCTGACGAGTGCGCCCTTTGCGCCGGATGTGGATGAGTTTGCCAAAAGCGGTCTGACGCCGCTGCCTTCGGAGGTGGTGCGGCCCGCTCGGGTGGCGGAGTCGCCGGTGCAGCTGGAATGTAAGGTGCTCGATATTATCCGCTTCGGCGACTGGGGCGGCGCCGGCAACCTGATTCTGGCCGAGGTGGTTCGGATTCACGTTCACGAATCGGTTTTTGAGGATGAAGAAAAGGGCACGCTCGACCCGTGGAAATTAGACCCCATTGGTCGGCTGGGGAAGATCTGGTATACGCGGGCCCGGGAGGGGCTTTTTCAGCTTCCGAACCCGCCGTCGGCCCAAATCCTAGGATGGGAGGGGCTGCCGGAATGGATTCGCCGCAGCGACGTGCTCACGGGCAACGACCTGGCGCAGCTGGCGCAGGTCACCGAGCGGCCCTCGCTTACGGAAGCAAAGGCCTGGGAGGGGTGGGAAGAAGTCAAAGTGTTGTTGGTGGAATATGAAGACGACGCTGCGCTGCTCCGTCGGAAGATTCAGGAGCTGGCCCGCCGGTATCTGCATCAGGGGCGCGTGCGGGAGGCGTGGATGGTGTTGGAAGGGTATGCGCTTCGGAAAGGGCCGGAGCGATGAAACCGCGGCGGGGCCTCTATTGTTACGAGTATCCGCGTCCGATGGTGACGGTGGATGCCGTGTTGCTTACCCCACCGCCGGAGGGACGCAAAATTCTTCTGATCCGCCGGAAGCATCCGCCCTTTCAAGGCCGTTGGGCGTTGCCGGGCGGTTTTATCGACATGGAAGAGGACCTGCCGGCCTCCGCTTTGCGGGAGCTGGCGGAAGAAACGGGCATCCGGAATGTGTCCCTCCGGCAGTTTCGGGCTTATGGAGCGCCCGGTCGTGATCCGCGGGGGCGGGTGATTACCATCGTCTTTTACGGCGAGACGCCGGCGGTGCCCGTGCAGGGCGGTGACGACGCCGCCGAAGCCCGATGGTTTCCCGTCGAGCGCCTTCCGGCGCTTGCGTTCGACCACGGCCGGATCATTCACGACCTTCTGGCCCACCTGGGCATCGCCGGATAGTTTTATATTTGCCAGAGTAGTCGATTCAAACGCACCTTATGTTTACAGGTATCACCCACACCCACGTGGCCGCTTCCGTCATCTTCTTTCTTCTTTACCTGATCAAGACCATTCTCCTGCTGGCCAATCAATACGAGGCGCTGCAAAGCTTTTCCCGTCGGACGCGGATTGTGGAAGGCATCTTCGGCGGGCTGATGTTGCTCACGGGGATTTACCTCTATTTCACTTCGGCTTTTGCAGGGCAGATGTGGCTGACGATCAAGATTGCGGGCGTGTTGCTGTTCGTCTTTCTGGGGGTGACCTCCTTCCGCAAACGGAACAAACTGCTGGCGGTGTTTAACTTGTTCCTCTTTTTCTACTTGTTTGTAATTTCCCGGACCAAGACGCTGACGGGCAAAGAGACGTGGATTGAAGAGCGGCTTGGGCAACTGCATCAACTGCCCGCCGATCCGGCGGCACGGGGGAAAATCCTCTACACGCAACTGTGTGCGCCGTGTCACGGTGCCGACGGCATGGCCACGCGAAGCGGTGCGAAGAAATTGACGGAAAGCGAAGTGTCGTTTTTCCAGATTCCCGAGATTATTCGGCAAGGGCCCAAGACGATGCCCGCCTTCGGGCCGTATCTTTCCGAGGAAGACATTCAGGCCGTCACGCAATATGTGTTGACGTTTCGGCAAACGCCTACGAATGATGCACCGTAAAGAAGAGCGGTTTCTTCGGGCCGTGTCGGCGGCGGTCCATGAGTTGCTGATGGAGAAAGGTCGGGTGGTGTTGCCGGGATGGGGTGCGCTGATGGCGCATGCCCGTCCGGCATATTACGACAGGCTTCGGGCGCTGTTTCATCCGCCGGGGCATCGGTTTTCGTTTAACCCGCTGATCACCGCCGACGACGGCGAGCTCTTTGCGTTGCTGCATCGTCAGTGGGGATGGACGCTCCATCAAATCACGGAACAGTGGCAAGCCCTGACGGAAGCATGGGAGTCGGCGCTTGGAGAGACGGGGCGTTTCGAGCTGCCGGGCGTGGGCGCCTTTATCCGTCAGGGCGATCGGGTCATCTTCCGGTCGGCCCCGGAGGCTGCTTACCGTCCTGAGACGTGGTTGCTGCCGGTGGTCAAAATGCCGGCTTTACAGGAACGGCGGTGGCCCACGCGGGCAGGTGGTGCGGAAAGGCCGGGCCTCATAGACGGCTGGAAAGTGGCGGCCGTCTGGGTGCTGGTGTTGATAGGTGCGGCCGTTTTATGGCAGCTTCCGCCGCGGTATTCCGAGCCGGCGGCTCGAGCCGAAGTGGGATGGTATGCTCCTACGCCGCGCCCTGCGTCCTCCGCATCCGATCCGCAAGCCGCCCCCACGCAGCCGGCGGCCGGAGCTGCGGATGAAACCGCACATGCTCCGAAAAAAGCCTATTACATCATCATCGGCTCTTATCAAAAGGCTGCGCCCGCCCGGCGGCATGTGCGTCAGTTGCAACGGAACGGCATCCAGGCGCAAATTCTTCATGAAGGGCAACGCTATCGGGTCGCCGCCGTGAAGACCCGCTCGCTGTCGGCAGCGGAACAGCTGATTCCCTTCATCCGTCGGCAAACAGGACGGCCGGACGCCTGGATATATGAAACGGCCGAGTGAGCCGCGTCATAATACGGCATCAGCGCTCTTTTCCCTACTTTTGTTCTTCGAAATAAAAACAGCGCGATCACTGCTATGTTGACGACCGACCGTATTGTGGAATTATTGGGCGACGACAGTCGCGACCTGCTCGAACATCGCTGCGAGACCATTCCCCGGGATATGTTGCACCTGCCGGGACCCGACGTCATCGACCGGCTGTGGGTTCACACCGATCGCAACCCGCAAGTGTTGCGCAGTTTACAAACGCTTTATGGGCACGGACGGCTGGCGAACACCGGCTACCTGTCCATCCTGCCGGTCGATCAGGGCATCGAACACTCGGCCGGGGCATCCTTTGCGCCCAACCCGATTTATTTTGACCCGGAAAACATCATCAAGCTGGCCATCGAAGGGGGATGTAACGCCGTGGCCACCACCTTCGGGGTGTTGGCATCGGTGTCTCGAAAATATGCCCACAAAATCCCGTTCATCGTCAAGATCAATCACAACGAGCTGCTCACCTATCCGAACAAATACGATCAGATCCTCTTCGGCACCATCGAAGAGGCGTGGAATTTAGGGGCGGTGGCGGTGGGCGCTACCATCTACTTCGGCTCGCCGGAGTCGAACCGGCAAATCGTGGAAATCGCAGAAGCCTTTGAATATGCCCACGAGCTGGGCATGGCCACGGTGTTGTGGGCCTACCTGCGCAATTCCGCTTTCAAGAAAGACGGCACCGACTATCACGTGTCCGCCGACCTCACGGGGCAAGCCAATCACATCGGCGTGACCATCAAAGCCGACATCATCAAGCAAAAACAAGCCGAAAACAACGGCGGCTTTACGGCCATCGGCTTTGGCAAGACCCATCCGCTGGTGTATGAAAAGCTAACCTCCGACCATCCCATCGACCTGACACGCTATCAGGTGGCCAACTGTTACATGGGCCGCATCGGCCTGATCAACTCGGGCGGGCCCTCCGGGAAAAACGACCTCCAACAGGCCGTGCGCACCGCCGTCATCAACAAACGGGCCGGCGGAACGGGGCTCATCAGCGGCCGTAAAGCCTTTCAGAAACCAATGGCCGACGGCGTCCAGCTGCTCAATGCCATTCAGGACGTATATCTCAACCCGGACATCGACATCGCCTGATGAACTGGTTTAAGCGCGTGGCGCAAAACATCCTCACCCGCTCCAAGAAAGAGATCCCGGAAGGGCTGTGGAACAAATGCCCTTCCTGCAACGAGATTATTCCGGTCAAGGAAATTGAAGAAAACAAATACGTCTGTCCGCGGGACGGCTATCACTTTCGCATTGGGGCCGATCAATATTTTAAGCTCCTGTTCGACGGCAAGCATGAGTTCCTGTTTGAGGAAATCCAGCCCGTGGACGTTCTGGGCTTCAAAGACAAAAAGCCCTATCGTCGGCGCTTGGAGGAAGCCCGTCAGAAAAGCAAGGCCTCGGAAGCGGTGGTGATTGCCCGGGGCCGGATCGACCGGATTCCGGTGGTGATCGGGTGCATGGACTTTTCGTTTATCGGGGGGAGCATGGGAACGGTGGTGGGCGAGCGCCTGAAACGGGCGATGTTGCTGTGTGCTGAGGAAAAGATTCCGCTGGTGGTGGTGACCAAATCGGGCGGGGCGCGGATGCAGGAGTCGGCATTTTCTTTGATGCAGATGGCCAAGACGGCGGCGGCCCTTTCGGAGCTGCGCAAGGCGGGCGTGCCCTACATCGTAGTGCTGACCGATCCGACCACGGGCGGTGTGACGGCTTCGTATGCGATGCTGGGCGACGTCCACGTGGCCGAGCCGGGCGCCCTCATCGGCTTTGCCGGCCCGCGGGTCATCAAAGAGGCCATCGGAAAAGACCTGCCCGAAGGATTTCAACGGTCGGAATTTCTGCTCGAACACGGCTTCGTCGATGTGATCGTGGACCGGCGACAACTGAAAGAAACCCTTTCACGCTTGATCCGCATCCTCACGCACAAAGTCAAAAAGGCCAACGGCAACGGCAAGGAAACCCTGAAAGCATCGTAAGGATGCGTCTCATTCGCCGGCCCGTATTGGCCAACTACTACCTGACCTATCGCTGCAACGCCCGCTGTTGGTTTTGCGATATCTGGGAGCGCCCCTCGCCGTATGCCACGCCGGAAGCCGTGAAGCGGAACCTCACAGACCTGCGGCGGCTGGGCGTGCGCGTGGTGGACTTCACCGGCGGCGAACCGCTGCTCCACCGGCAACTGCCGCAATTCCTGCGGTGGGCCAAAGAACTCGGTTTCATCACCACCGTCACCACCAACACCCTACTCTATCCCAAAACGGCCGCCGACTTGCAAGGGCTCATCGACATGCTCCACTTTTCCCTCGACTCGCCCGACGAAGAAGCCCACAACCGCTCCCGCGGCGTGGCCTGTTTTTCTTTTTTTGAAAAATCGCTCGACATCGCCCGCCGACTGGGCGAACGGCCCGACATTCTCTTTACGGTGACTTCAAAAAACATTCACGAAATTGAGGAGGTGTATCGGCGGTGGGCCCTACCCTACGATCTGGTCCTCATTCTCAACCCGGTCTTTTCCTATCACGACATTCACGACAGCCTGTCTTCGGAAGACCTGCAAACGCTTCGGCGCTGGGCCCGTCGAAAAAACATTTACCTGAATCTGGCCTTTATCCGCCTGCGGGAGATGGGCGGCAATCACGTGGATGCGCCGGTGTGTCGGGCGGCTTCGTCATCGATTGTGATTTCGCCGGACAATCGGCTGGTGTTGCCCTGTTATCACCTCGAAAAGCACAGCCTGCCCATCGAGGGCAACCTTTACGAGTTGTGGCGCTCGGCGGAAGTCCAGCGGCTGGTGGCCATGGAAGGCCGCTATCCGGAATGCGAAGGCTGCGTCATCAACTGCTACATGGAGCCGTCCTTTTCCGTCTCACTCAATCGTTACTGGCTCCTGTCGCTTCCCTCCACGCTGAAATATGCGTGGGAGAAGAAGATGTGGAAGCGATGGCGTTAATCAACAGTCGGTGCTCATGAGCCATGCATATCGCCGGACGGCGTCATTTGAAAACACGTAAGCCAACGAAACACGCCTGATATGAACCGCACACCGGATACGGATTCCTGCTGTCATGCCTCGGTGTCGATTCTCAACGACCTTGACATCGACTTCAAAAGGAAAACATTCAAAAAGAATGAAGAAATAAAGCTTCCTCATACTATTGAAAAACACTTATACATCATCCTCCGCGGGGCGGCGGGCATCTTTGTATGGAACAAGAAAAACCCGATTTGCATCGATTTGTGTTTCGAAGGTGATTTTTTCGGCGACTATATGTCATTCCTCACACAACAACCATCGCCGCTTTACACGATGTGTTTTGAAACCACCGAGATGCTTTACATCCATCACGCCGATTTCGTCAACCTGATAAACGGCTCGGAACAGGGCGAAAAATTGGCCCGGGCGGCCGCCGAAAATCTTTTTATTCACAAACAAAAACAACAACTCGATATTCTTACCCAAACCGCCGAAGAACGATACAAATTGCTGCTAAAAAAACAACCGCACATTATTCAACGCGTGCCGTTAAAGCACATTGCTTCTTATCTGGGCATCAATCCCGTGAGCCTGAGCAGGATACGCAAGAAAATATTTTGACGCCCGCTCCTTCCCAATAATTATAAGGGAAGCATCCATTTCTCGACATACGCCCGAAGAATCCAGGGATTGCAGCTGTCGAACGGCTTTTTATGCGCGTTCAACAGTCACACATAAAAACTTAACCTATGTTAATTTTTTGACGCTCATCCCCCGCTACTTTTGCTTTATCAAAAAATTCAAAGCACGCTCACGATGGAAGCCGTATTTCTTTCTGCCACCGCCTGCCTTGCCGCTTTCATGGTTTTGGCTGTTTACGACGGATTTTACCTGCATCTGTGGCGATATGAACTGTTCCGACACCCGGAAAGCAAGTTTGAACACCTAACGCACACCATTCGGGCTGTTCTTTTCCCGTTGCTGGTCTGGCTGATGTTTATCCGCACCGATATGATTTCGTTCCGTATCGGCTTGATAGTGGTCGTTATGGATTTGATTGTGCTGGCCGTAGATGCTTATTCCGAAAAAGACAGCCGGGTGTTTATGAACGGCCTGCCCCGGTGGGAATACATCATCCATCTGTTTGCCAATGGTTTTCATTTTGCCGTGATAGTATTGATCATTGCCTCCCGAATCAAGATTGAAAACAACGGCCTGCATTACACCACCGATTCTCTGACGAGCCGCCATTACCCCATTTTCAAGTGGGCGGCCGTCAACGCATTACCGGGCGCCGTGTTGCTCGGTCTGCTTCACATTTTATTGCTCACCAAACCGGGGCGGCAATGGTGGTATAAGCTGAAAGCCAAAACGGGCCGGGCCGCCGTTCATTGATGAAAAAGGCCCATTCATAACGAACTGCGATGATGAAATCCGCCATCCACTTTCTACAAAAGCTCCGCCGGTTCTAAAACAGCCAGCCGAGGTTGATGTAGAGCCCGCCGCGGCCGTCTTGGGGATTGAGGGCGCGGCCGTAGTCGAGGGCCACGATGAAGTTTTCGTTGAGTGCGAAGCGGATGCCGCCGCCGATGCCGAGGTGGAGGGCATAGATTTCGGGGGCGCCGTATGGGAGGAAGAAGCTGTCGGGGGCATAGCCGGTGCCTTCGATGAGTTCCCGGTCGGGATCGACGGTGCGGGGGATGAGCACGCGTGCACCATCGACAAAGGCGCTGAGGGCGATGTAGAAGTTTTGCCCGAGGAGGCGGGTGTTGAGGATGCGGCCGCGCAGTTCGAGGTTTCCGAAGGCGACGCCGTCGGCGATGATGCGGTCTCGTAGCAGCCCGCGGACGGTTCGACGGCCGCCGAAGCCGTCCTGGAGGGTTGTGACGGTGCCGTGATAGAAGGGCAGCATGTAGAAGGGGGCGCGTCCGGCGACGACCATGCTTGCCGCCAGCCGATAGGCAAAAAGGAGGCGGCGCGGGATGAGGGAAATATAGTGACGATGCGTGGCGGTGAGTTGAAGGTATCGATAGGTGGGATGTGCGGCATCGAGGGCGCCGATGAGGAAGAGCTCGTCCCAGAGGCCGCCGTTGGGCCAGGCTTCGTTGTCTCGGGAGTCGTAGATGCCGCCGCCGCGGAGCATCAAGATGGTGCCGCCGTCGGCTTCGGCGTCGTCGATGAGTTCCCATTCCCGATAGAGGCGATAGAGGCCCGGGACGGAGTCGTGCGGCGGGAGCATTTCATCGGGGTCTTTGCCCTTGTTGATGCGGTCGATGTTGACCTCGCCGATCTTGATGCGCCCGATGAAAAAGCCGCCGTAGCCGCGGATGCGATTGCCTTGAATGGGGACGTGGAGGTTGAGGCCGACTCGGAACATGCGGCGGTCGATGCGATATAACATGCGGGTGCGGTAGGCGGTGTCTTCCCCGTCGGTCCATTCGGGATGGAAGCGGGCCTGATAGCCGTTGAAGCCGTAAAAGTCGAGGGCCTGTTCGACGTAATAGCCGCCGTCGGCGGCGAGGCGCCAACGTCGATGCAGGAAATTGCGGTCGTCATAAGCAAACATGAGCTGCCCGCTTCCCTTGGTGGTGCGTGAGGCTTCGAGATAGAGCGAACGGACATAGTCGGGATAGGTGCTGCCGTCGCCCCAGTCGTAAAAGTTACTTAAAATGCCGTAGCGGAAACCGACATCGGAGTCGTAAGAGATGGCGGGCAGGATGCCGCCGAGGCGGATGCCGGTGGGGGTCTTTTGGGCGGTCTTCGGCGTATCGACCGGAGCGGCGCCGGCCGGCCATGCGACGCCGAGAAGGAAGAGCGCAAAAGCGTAAAGCCGATTCATGGGCGGTATTCAGGTCTTATCGAGCATGCAAATTATACCGCTCCGGTGGAAGATGTGAAAAAACAGATGCGAAAGAGGCGATGCCTCAGGGCCGGGTGGGGATTTGCCGGAGGTATCGGCGGGCGCGCTGTTGATAGAAGGGCGTCAGCTGGGGCGGCAACCGGCGCAACAGTTCAGCGTGGCGGTTTTTCTCTTCGAGATATTTTTGTAAGGACGGAGGCGGTTTGGGCGGGACGAACTCGGCGGTTCGGGATTCGCGTTCGGGGCTTTCGTCCTGTTGCCGCACGGCCCTTTCGGCTTCGAGCATGCGGACGCGGATGCGTTCCATCCGGCGGCTGGTGGCCGGCCCCAGACGCTGGTGGACGATATCTTTTTCGACCTGTTCCATCATCTTTTCGATTTCCTGCAAAATCGGGCCTATTTTCTTGCGCTGCTGAGCTTCCATCTCCTCCCGCATACGGCGGATTTGATGGCGCAGATATTCCTGCTGCATCAGGATTTTGGCCATCTCCTGAGTCATCCGGGGGTCTGAGTTCTGCTGTCCCTGCTGGCGGCCTTGTTTCTGCTGTCCTTGACTGCCGCTTTTCATGCCTTCCATCTGCTGCTGGAGTTCCTTTTGCATTTGCTGCATCTGCCCGAGGGAAGGCATGGGAGCGGGGGCGGGATTGTTGCACTGTCCGCTGCTGGACATCATCGACGACAGCTGCATGGTGAGGTTGTCGAGGATTTCGGAGAGCATCAGCGCCAGCTTGTTGACGCTCATCATGACGCGGCGCTGCGCTTCTCGGGTCATGCGGACGTTTCGTTCGGTCATGAAGGAGACGACCCGTTGCTGCTGGTGTCGGATTTCTTCGACTTCTTTGAAGACGTATCCCTGAATGGTGGGCACTTCTTCGGCCAGTGCGTAGAGGCTGTCTTCGACGTCGGCCATGACTTCGTTCAGCTGGCGCTGTCGTTCCATCATCCGGAGATATTTTCGGCTTCGGGGCGAGGCGGTGGCTTCCTGCTCGAGGGCTTCCTGCCGGCGCGACACTTCGAGGAGGTTGTCGAGGATTTGCCGCAGTTTTTGTCGGGAAACCATAAGGGTGTTTTTCCGGCGTTGTTGGAGTGCGGCCAGCATCTTCTCCGCCGCTTTTTTCATTTTCTGGGCGGCGGCCTGCTGTGATTGGGCGGCTTTTTGATTTTGTTGCTGCTGGAGTTGTTGGCCGGCCTGTTTCATTTGGCGGCCGGCTTGCTTGAGGGCGTCGTCGAGGTCAGGGATTTGCTCGTCCAGTTCTTGCGCCATCTTTTCAAGCCCCTCATGGGCTTTTTTCAGGGAGTCAAGTTCCTGCTTAAGGGCTTCTTGCTGTGCGTGCAGCGAATCGGCCGGTAGTTTTTCCTGTCGGGTTTGGCGGGCCAGTTCTTCCTGACGGCGGGCGAGGTCGTCTAATTTGAGGGCCTCCCATTCCATGGTGCGTTCCATGCGCCAGCGCTTATACATGGCCATGTCCCGTTTCATGGCCTGTTCCATCGCCTTCTGCCGGTCGAGCAGTTCTTTGAGTTTCTTTTCCAGCTCGCCGGTGCGTTCGTCTTTGAGCATTTTTTGCAGTTCGGCGAGCTGCTTTTGAAAGGCTTCGTCGAAGATTTCCGCCATGCGTTTTCGGAGGGCTTTGAGGGCCTCGTTGGTTTGGGGGTCGGTGGGTTCGAGGCTTTGCCGGCGGCGTTCCATTTTTTCCAGTTCTTCGATGGCTTTCTGCCATGTTTCTTTTTGTTCTTCGAGGCGGCGCATCATCTCTTGAAGGGCCTGCCGGTCTTGCCATGAGACGTTTTCCCGCTGCATCATGTCCAGCAGCTTTCGTTCCAGCTGGCGGCGCAGTTGTTCGGCCGATCCGGCCGAGGCGCTCATCTGACGGGCGGCCTTTTCCTGGGCCTGTTCTTCCTGCCGGCGCAGCTCGTCGGATGAGGGTTTTCGAAGAATAAAAACGGGGGTTCGGGCGGTTTTGGGGCCGGAAACCCGGTCGTTGTCGGCCACCATCAAATACATTTTGACTTCCGGTGCCGTTTGCCAGAGGCTGTCGAGGGCTTTCCAGTGAAAGAAGGGGTGATAGCGGGCCTCGCCGCCGGGCAGGGGCAGGCGGAATTTTTGCCACTTCCGACCTGCCGGATCGGCGGACCACACCCACCAGAACCCGGAAAAGCCATGATCGTCGGCGAGCTCGCCCTGCACGGTGACATATTGGTAGCCCACGGTATCGACCGAGAAGGCGGCCGTAATCGAAGGCGGCTCATCGGCAACGACCGAGAGGAAATAGGCATGCGTGTCGGCGGATTGGGCTGCTGAATGCCGCAACACCACCCGATAGGCGCCGCTTTGCATGACTCGGCGGTCGGTCTCGAAGAGGTTTTCCCCGCGGGGCACGGCCCGGACGACGGTGTCGGACCAGAGGAAAAAGACTTCCTCGACGTCCCGGGTGCGAAGTTGCCAGTTGAGGTGCGTTCCCGCTGGCACTTCCACGGCGGCTTCATCCTCAAAGACTTCGTCTTGAAGACGGAGGTAATTCGGATAACGGGCCGTCACGGTGATGCCTTTCAGCGCCGGTGCAGGCAACACTTCCAGCATATGCGGTTCGCTTCGGAATCCGGAAGCTTCCAGGTGAAACCGAACAGGTGCGCGCACGTCCCGAAACAAAAATGAGAAACGGCCCGCCTCATCGACGTTCATGGGCAATCGTTGTCCGCCGCTCACCACAAACACTTCATCGGGCAGCTGTTCTCCCCGCAAGCGGACCCTCAGCGTAAACGAGCGACCCCGCGGCACCTTCAACGCCGGATTTTCAACGATAAATTGGAAAGGCGCAAAGGCGTCGATGGGCCGCTGATGCTGGATAAGGCGCTGCGTCCCTTCGGAAAGCACCGCCGGCGCCAGCCACGCGATCAAGGCCAGCAGTCCCGCCGCCGGCGCCAGATATTTCAACAAGCGCAAAGCGTTTCGGAAGCGCACGGCCAGTTCGAAAGGCACGGCGCGCAGGGTCGAGGCTTTCTGGGCAATGGCGGCTTCGATGAGGCGGCGGTCGTCGGGCGCGGCAGCCCCCGTTTTTTCCATTTGCAGGATGTTGAGGAGCCGGTCTTCGATTTCGGGAAAATGCCGACCAATCACCGCCGCAGCAGCCTCATCGGAAAGCGCCGCCTTTAAGGTCAGCGCCTTAAAAAGCGGCCACAACACCCACACACTCCACATCACCGACAGCCCTAAGAGGCTGCCGTAAAAAAGAAAAGAACGGACCATACTGGACAGCGGATAATAATACGCCACCGCCGCAGTCAGCAGGCCCCAGATGATCGTGATGATAGCCGATAGGATAGCGCCTTTGAGGGCTTCCCGGAGATAATAACGCCGCTTAAAGTCCCGAAGCCGCCCACGCAGATAAGAAATCGAAGCATTCATCCGCCACAAAATAACCGAAACCGTTCACAACATCAAACGTTTCGGTCAGATAATTGGTGCTTATGCACCGCTTTTGCGTTTCTTTTCCCGGATAAACAGGTCCCGCAACGTGACCCGCCACCCGAGGATGCTGACGGCAAGCATCAACACCAGCAGGATAATCCCCAGGTCATATTTCACCTTTCCGCCCAGCAGGTCGGCGCTCTGGTAAAGCATTACCACGATTAACGCCAACAAGGCCACTTGCACCGCCAGCGAACCCTCCCAGAATCGGCGTTGGAGATGCAACCTTTTTCCCTGAAAAATGACGGTGCCGAGGGATAACAAAACAACGGCAAAAAGAATTTTAATCGCCCACCATTCCGTTGCTATCAGGTCAGAGATACCCTGCGTTTCCGGCACAAAGCCCTGAATGATGTCGTAGGCCAAAAAGTAATAGCTGTCGCTCGTCGATACCGTAATCGCAGCCACATTTGAAAACAACACCAGAACAGCAATCACCAACGCGAAAAACGCCAGAAGGTTGGAAAGCCGAAACAGCATATACTTGCATAACGTTTCGAGGTGCAAAATAGCACATTTGGGGACTATTCGGATGAAAAGACTTTTAAGAAAGCGACTTACAGGACCGTTTATCCTGACCTTTGTGCTGATTGGCTCCTGTTTCGCCGGCGATATCGTCCCCAATATAGGCCAATGGGACGGCGCTTTTGCATTCAGAGCCGCTCTTCCTAACCATACTGCTTTTTTCACTGAGGCAGGCATCCGGATGGTGACGTATGATGCGGGCGAATCTCACCCGGGCATTCGGTTAAGGAAGCCCGTCGCCCATGCCTTCGACCTGCTTTTTGACGACGGCCGCACGCCGATTCGCTGGGAACCGCTCGACAAAGCCCCTTACTATCACAACTATTATCTGGGCAACGACTCCCGCCGGTGGCGAAGCCGCGTGCCGGTGTATCATACCCTTCGGGCGCGGGAAGTATGGCCGGGTATCGACGTGGATGTCGTCATTCGCGACCAACAACTGAAATTCTTGTTTCACATTCGGGAAAATGCCCGCTATGAAGACATCGCCCTCCGGTTGGTGGGCGCCGACTCCCTGCGGCTGACAGACGGACAATTGCAGATTTACACCCGGGCCGGCGTTCTCGTGGACCTGCCGCCGGTGGCGTTCTCCAAGGCCGACCCACAAAAAGAAGTGCCCGTTAGCTTTGTGCTGGAGGGTGATGTGCTCCGCTTTCACGTCTCGGAAGTGCCCCAGGAAGGCGACTGGGTGATCGACCCGATTTACGTGTTTTCCACCTATTCGGGATCCTCCGCCGACAACTGGGGATTTACAGCCACACCCGACACCGCCGGCAATGCCTATTCGGGCGGAACGGTGTATGACGTGGGCTTCCCCGTGACCACGGGCGCCTTTGACCCCACCTACAACGGCGGTATCACGCCGCCCGGCGGCGGTGCATGGGGCGACCTGCCCCGCGACGTTGCCATCTGGAAGGTCAACAGCTCCGGCACACAGCGATTATTCGCCACCTATCTCGGGGGCACCTACAATGAGCAGCCCCACAGCATGGTGGTGGACAGCAACAACCGGCTGGTGGTCATGGGCACGACTACTTCGTGGAACTTCCCCGTGACCGCGGGCGCCTACCAGATGCTGGCCGCCGACAGCCACGACATCTTCCTCACCATCTTTTCCGAAGACGGCAGCCAACTCGAAGCCTCCACCTACATCGGCGGCAACGGCAACGACGGTCTGAACGGCGAATATTATGTCTCGCAGGTCTATGTGAAAAATTACTATCCCACCGGCTACAACTACGGCGACCTGTATCGGGGCGAGGTGATCGCAGCGGATAACGGCGACCTTCTGGTGACTTCCAGCACCCGATCGAGCAATTTTCCGGTCACACCCCTGGCGTTTGACAACAGCTACAACGGCGGACAGGATGCCGTCTGCTTCCGAATAAGCGGCGACCTTTCCACGCTGATATGGAGCACTTACCTGGGCGGCTCGTCGGTGGATGCCGGCTACGGCGTTCGGGAGGCCTCCGACGGGTCGATCTTCGTAGTGGGCGGAACGGCCAGCCCCAACTTCATCAGCGGAGGCGTGGGATACCAAACCGCCTATCAGGGCAATGTGGATGGTTTTATCGTCAAGCTTTCCTTCAACGGCACCACCCGCACCGCCGCCACCTATGTCGGCACATCTTCTTACGATCAGACCTATCTGATCGATTTGGATCCCGCCGACAACGTTTATGTGGTGGGCCAAACGGCGGACAATGCTTTCCCCGTGTTCGGGGCAAGTGGGGCCGACTCCGGAGCTCAGCATTTCATCATGAAACTGCGTCCGACCCTTGATTCGGTCTTCTTTTCCGGCACTTTCGGCGCCTCCGGCAAGGCAAAGCCGGATTTGTCGCCGGCGGCTTTCATGGTGGACAATTGCGGACGCATCTTTTTCAGCGGGTGGAGCGACGCCATCAGCCGCAACTCCAGCATCCTTAACTATCCCATCACGCCTAACGCCTACCAAACCTCCACCGACGGACGTGACTTTTATCTGGCCGTGTGGACCGCCGACATGGATTCGCTCATTTATGCCTCTTATTACGGCGGCGGCCTGAGTCGGGAACATGTGGACGGCGGGACGTCCCGCTTCAACAAAGACGGCACGATTTACCAATCGGTGTGTGCCGGATGCGGCGGACATGATGACTTTCCCACCTATCCCGCCAATACGGTCTCGCATACCAACAACAGCTTTAACTGCAACAACGCCGTTTTCAAAATCCGCTTCGACCTGCCG
>JALVCQ010000027.1 GCA_027009805.1 Bacteroidota bacterium | reverse complement strand
CCGAGCCTGCCGAGCAGGTCGCCGAGTTCTTCCGGCGGGATCAGGACGTCGGGATCGATTTTTCCGGGGCGTTCGATGAGGGTAAAGCCGACGGCTGCTTGGCGGTTTTTCTTGTCGTGCCGCATCCACGGCAGCAGGTCGGACAGGGCGATGGCGGCGGGGAAAGGCGGAAACAGGCGGGCAATGACGGTTTCAATGGATGCGAGGTTGGCCCGCGCCATGCGGCCGATGTGGTGCGACAGGCGGCTTTCCCACAGCAGGCCCCACGCCACGGCGATGCCGTGCGGGATGTACTTTCGGTGCGCGGCGAGATATCCTTCGATGGCGTGGCCGATGGTATGACCGGCGTTAAGCACCTTTCGCAGGCTTTTTTCGTAAGGGTCTTGTTGCACAACTTCCACTTTGACGGCGGCGGCCCGTCCAAGCACGGGCCTCCATTCTTCGGGTGGCATCGCCGGATGGATGCGGCCTTCGAGGAAGTCGGCCCATAGCGTTTCGCCTTCGATGAGGGCGTGTTTGAGCATTTCGCCGAGGCCGCTGAGGCGCTGCCGAGAGGGAAGCGTCTCGATGAAGTCGGGCACGATGACCACCTGCTCGGGGAAGTGATACGTCCCGACGATGTTTTTGATGTGCCGAAAATTAACGGCCGTTTTCCCGCCGACGGCGGCGTCCACCATCGCCAGGATGGTGGTGGGAAGCCATACGGTGCGCAGCCCGCGTTTGTAGAGGGCGGCGGCCAGCCCCACAGCATCCGTATGCGCCCCGCCGCCGATGCCGATGACCACGCTGTCGCGGGGCAGTTGTTGTTCCATGAAAAAAGATAAGATCGCTTCGAGTGACCGAAACCGCTTGGTGGCCTCGGTGCCGGTGCGAATCATCAACACATGCGGCGGCAGCAAAGAACGCAGGCGCCGATACCACAGTGCGTGGACGCGGCGGTCGATCACCACGGCATAGGTGGCGGCCGACGGCCAGGCATGGGACGTCAGCTCAGGTAGAATCAGGGGATAAACCCCTTCCGCGGCAAGCTGCACCAACCGAGAATGCTCCACGTGGATTCGTATATTTGCAACCCCAAAGGTGCAACTTTTTTATGTCATTCACCCTCACGATTATAAAGCCGGATGCCGTCAAGAAAAATTACACGGGAAAAATTATTGATGATATCTTGCAGGCGGGTTTTGCCATTCGGGCGATGAAGCAGTTGCGATTGACCACCGAACAAGCGCGGGCGTTTTACGAGGTGCATAAAGAGCGCCCCTTTTACGACGACCTCGTGGCTTTCATGACCTCCGGGCCGGTGGTCGCGGCGGTGCTGGAGAAAGACAATGCCGTCGAAGACTTCCGCAAGCTCATCGGCGCCACCAATCCGGCGGAAGCCGCAGAAGGGACGATTCGGAAGAAGTATGCCGAATCGATTCAAAACAATGCGGTGCATGGGTCCGACTCGCCCGAGAATGCGGTGCGTGAGGCCGGCTTTTTCTTCTCTTATCTTGAATGGAGTTAACGTTCATCCATGGAACCCCGTCATTCTCCCTCGGCTGAAGAACGGCGACAGAAACGCCGCGTTCTCATTCTGTTGGTGGTGGCGGGGATTCTGTTTATCCTGACGTGGATACTGGGATATTCGGTCTATCAACATAAGAAAGAGTTAGACGCCACCAAAGCCGCCCTTGCCGAAGCCCAGCGGCTGAACGCTCAGCTGGAATCCGAACTGGCGGAGTTTGAGACAGAAGTGGCAAAATATAAAGGTGAAATCGCCTCGCTGGACTCGGTGATCGCACAACAACATGAAGCCCTGGCCGCCCGTGCCGAGGAAATTCGGGGGTTGATCCAGAAAGGCAAGGTCACGCAAGCCCAGCTTCGGAAAGCCCGGCAAGAATTAGAGCGCCTCCGTTATCTGGTAAACGACTATAAGTATCGGCTCGACTCGCTCTATGAAGAAAATAAACGCCTGCAAGCCGAGAATCAGCAACTGAAAACGGAAGTGCGGCAATATAGGCAGGAGCGGGAGCATTTGAAAGATGAAAACGTCAAGCTCAAGATCAAACTGGCGGTGGGCTCGCGGTTGGCGACCTCTAATATTGAGGTCAAGGCTTTTCGCATCCGCCGCGGCAAAGAGCGGGAGACCACCCGGGCGAAACGGGCCGAACGGCTGCGCGTGTGTTTTCAGCTGGTGGACAATCCGGTGGCCGACTATGGCGATTATCCAATTTATGTAAGACTCATCACACCGGCGGGGGAAACCATCTACGTCGAAGACGCCGGCAGCGGCTCCACCACCCTCGACGGAAAAAACACCCTTTATTCCTTTAAGGGAACCATCTCTTTCAAAAATGAACCGCAACGACAATATTGCCTTGAGTGGGCGTTGCCCGTGCAGCTGAGTAGCGGTATCTATAAGATTCAGCTGCTTACCAAGGACTACGTTGTGGGAGAAACCACGATAAAGCTACGATAAACCCTTACGTCTCCTAAGTCAACAAGTATTATGGCAGCGATTGGAAAAATCAGGAAGCATTCGGGACTTCTGCTCATCACCATCGGGCTGGCGATGCTGGCTTTTATCATTAGTGACGCGTTTAATAACAACAGCATGTTGTTTCGCGGAAGCCAGGATGAGGTGGGCGAAATCGCCGGCGAGCCCATTCGATATAAAGAGTTTGATGCGCGCTATCAGCAATTGATGGAGCAGATTAAAAGCCAGTCGCCCGATAACGTTATGGACGATGCCACGCGGGCGTCGCTGGTGGAGCAGGCATGGAACCAACTGGTCATTTCGAAAGCGGTGGATGAAGAATTGGGCGCATTGGGCATCGACGTCACACCCGCCGAGCTGGCCGATGCCATCACGGGGCCGCAGCCGCATCCACAGATTGTCCAGGCCTTCACCGATCCGCAGACCGGGCAGTTTAAGCGCGAGAACCTCATCGGCTTTTTGAAAACCATCGACCAGCAACCGGTGGAAATTCAACGCTCATGGCGACAGTTCGAAGAGCAGCTCTTTTCCCAACTTCGGCAGCAAAGACTGTTGGGACTGATTGCCAAGTCCTTTTACATCACCTCCGCCGAGGCCCGAGACTACTATGAAGCCCAGAATTTTACGGTGGACGGGCGCTACGTCTGGGCATCGGTGATGGAAATCCCCGACTCGCTTGCGCAACCCTCCGAGGAGGATATGCGCCTCGCATATGCCCAATACAAAGAGCGCTTTAAGCAAAAACCAGGACGGACCATCGACTATGTGATCTTCCCGATTGTGCCCACTCGGGAAGATACGGCTGCGTTCCTGAAAGAATTTGAACAGCTGAAAGCCGACTGGCAACAGGAAGCCGACGATTCGGCCTTTGTGGCGGCGGTGAGTGAAGAGCCATGGGATACGACGTGGCGGCCGCCCACCAACTTCGACCCCGAGCTGGTGTCGCTGCTGTGGGGCTCGCAGCCGGGCGTGGTGGTCGGTCCGGTATTCCGTAATGGCAAGTGGGTGCTGTTTAAGGTGACGGCGTTTCGGCCCTCCGACGACGTGTATTATCGGGCCTCCCACATCCTGATTCAGCGCGGCGCCGATTCGGCGGCGGCCCTGGCAAAGGCAAAGGAAATCCTCCGTGAGGTGCAGGCCGGCGCCCCATTCGACTCGCTGGCGCGGATTTACGGCACCGACGCCACCCGCGAACGGGGCGGCGACCTCGGCTGGTTCGATGCCGATGCCATGGTGGGGCCTTTTGGAAAGGCCGTCCGGTCGGCGAAGTTGGGCAAGCCCTTTATGGTGCATACCCAGTTCGGCTATCACGTAGTCGTGGTCTATGACACCCTTCAACGAGACGCTCACGTGGCCGCCGTGGTGCGGTCGGTGACGCCGTCTTCCGCCACCTACGACGAAGTCTATCGCGAAGCGGTGGCCTTCCATTCAGCCCTTGAACAGGGAGAAGACTTCAAAGACGCCGCTATCGCCGCCGGCAAGACGCCGCTCATTGCCGAACAGGTTCAGCCCTCCGACGTCAGCCTGCCCGGTCTGGGATATGCCCGCCCCGTGATTCGTTTTGCATACAATGCGGATGAAGAGGGCGCTGTGTCGGATATCCTCGACATCCCCGGCTATTACGTCGTGGCACGGCTGACAGGCATTTCTGAAAACCCCTATAAGCCCTTCGAGGACGTGCGGAAAGAAGAACTCATGCCGCTGGCCGTGATGGTGAAAAAGCGGAAAATCCTTGCTGAAAAATTTCAACAGGTCAAAGGCGCTTCATTGGAAGAAGTGGCCAAGGCGTTGGGGAAAACCGTCTCGGAAGCCGCTGCGGTCCGCCTGATTCCGCCGGTGGTGGCCGGCATCGGCAGCGAACCCGCGGTGGCCGGATATTTCGTGGGGCTGCCCGTCAACAAAGCCTATTGGCCCATCGAAGGCGAAATGGGCGTGGCCGCCGTGATGCCCACGCAGCAACACGCCGTGGAAATGCAGTCCGAAGAGGTCCTCAACACGTATCGCACCCAACTGCTCACCGCCTACGCCCCCTATTGGCAACAACGCTTCCTGGAAGGGCTGAAAGATATTCTCGAAGTCGAAGACTATAAATACAAGTTTTACTAAAAAAGCCTCACCCTGATGCGTGCCGACCTTTACCAGCATCACGACTATTACCAGATCGACGAGTTTCTGACCGACGAGCAAAAGCTGATTCGGGCTGCCGTCCGAGAGTGGGTGAAGAAGGAAGTCACGCCGGTCATCGAAGACTGGGCCCAGCGGGCGGAGTTTCCCTACCATCTGGTCCCGCAAATGGGCGAGCTGGGCATCTTCGGCCCCACCATTCCCACCGAATACGGAGGCGGCGGCACCGATTACACCACCTACGGCGTCATCATGCAGGAGCTCGAACGCGGCGACTCGGGCATCCGCTCCACAGCCAGCGTCCAGAGCTCACTGGTGATGTTCCCGATCTACAAATACGGCAGCGAGGCACAGCGCAAGAAATATCTGCCCAAGCTGGCGTCGGGCGAGTGGCTGGGGTGCTTCGGCCTCACCGAGCCCGACCATGGCTCCAACCCCGCCGGCATGGTCTCCACCATTCGGGATGCCGGCGATCATTACGTGGTCAACGGCACCAAGATGTGGATATCCAACGCCCCCTATTCCGACGTGGCGGTGGTGTGGGCCAAAGATGAGGAGGGCGTCATCCGGGGCGTCATCCTCGAAAAAGGCATGGAGGGG
>JALVCQ010000026.1 GCA_027009805.1 Bacteroidota bacterium | reverse complement strand
GTGGGGGCGGCCTTCAAAGCGCGGGGCGCGAATGCCTTTGCCCGCGGCTGCGGGCGCGGTGATGAGGCGGATTTCATCCCACATATCGGCATCGATCCACGATTGGAGGAAGGATGCGCCGCCTTCCACCATCACCGACAGAATGCGGCGTTCGTAAAGGGTGCGGAGGATGTGGCGGATGGTGGTTTGTTTTGGTTGTCCGTTTTCCCTAACGCCTGCGGGGGCGGTTTGAGTTTCTGGAAGGGGAATATGGATCACCGAGGGGCCCTCTTCGGCGAGGGTGGGGGGCAGGGGGCGGCGGGGTTGCGTCCGCAGGATGATGCGGATGGGCTGGAAGCCCTGCCAATGTCGGACGGTCAGGCGGGCCTGATCGACGATGGCGGTGTGGTCGGTGATCATGATGGCGTGTTCGCGGCTTCGCCATTTATGGACGAGATAGCGGATGGTTTTGTTGCTTATGTGGAGACGTTTGTCGGGCCGCCCGATGACGGCGTCGAGGGTCTGGGCCCATTTGAGGACGACGTAAGGACGCTTTTGCTGGTGAAAGGTGAAGAAGCGGCGGTTGAGGGATTGGGCTTCTTTTTGGAGGAGGCCGACGGCGACGTCGAGGCCGTTTTGTTGGAGGTGGGCGATGCCTTTTCCGTGGACGATGGCGTGGGGGTCGGGCGTGGCGATGACGATGCGGCGCAGGCCCCGGCGGACCAGGTAGGGGGCGCAGGCGGGCGTTTTTCCGTGGTGGTTGCAGGGTTCGAGGGTGACGTAGAGGGTGGCGCCTTCGACGGCTTCGTCGGGGAGGGGATCCAGGGCCATCCGCTCGGCGTGGGGCTCGCCTGCGCGATGGTGCCATCCTTCGCCGATGATGCGGCCGTTCCGGACCACCACGGCGCCCACGTAGGGGTTGGGATAGGTCCGCCCGTCGGTGCGGCGGGCGAGGTCGAGGGCGCGTTGCATCCATCGCCTCTCGGTTGTGTGTGTCATCTTTGCGGTGGTTATGGTTATGACTGTGCGCGAGCTGTTTGCGGTGGTTCGTCGCCGCCTGCAAAGAAAATATCCCGACCATCAAGCGCGCTGGTGGGCGGCCCTGCTGATTGAGGAGCGGTTGGGTCTGCCGCGGGGTGCGCATCTTCTGATGCCGCAGCGGGCGGTGACGGCCGAGGATGTGGCCGCAGTAAGGAAGGACGCGGCGGCGGTGGCCGCAGGGCGTCCGTTGCAGCAGGTGCTGGGCTGGTGGGAATTTCGGGGGCTGCGTTTGAAGGTGACGGCGGATGTGCTCATCCCGCGGCCCGAGACGGAGTGGTTGGTGGAAGGGGTGTTGCAGATGGTGGGGGCGGACTTTTCGGGGCGGGTGTGGGACGTGGGCACGGGCAGCGGATGCATTGCGGTGGCGGTGAAGACGGCGCGGCCCTCGGCGGCGGTGTATGGGTTCGAGGTCAGCGCTCCGGCGCTGGCGGTGGCCCGTGAGAATGCGGCATTGCACGGGGCGGCGGTGCGGTGGGTGGCGGGCGACTTTCTGGATGCGGCGGTGTGGTCGGCGGTGCCGGGGCCCGAGGTACTCATCAGCAATCCGCCCTATCTGGCGGCGGATGACGTGGTGGCACCGTCGGTGCGGGACTATGAGCCCTCGGTGGCGTTGTTTCCCGGGGCGGACGTGCTGGTGTTTTATCGGGCGCTGGCAGAGGTGGCCCGTCAGCGGCGGCCCGCCGTGGTGGGGCTGGAGGTGAACCCGCGCTTTCGGGAAAACGTGCAACAGCTTTTTTCGGGCTACCGCCCGGTGATGCCTGCGGGCGTGATAGAAAGCCCTTACCTGCTGTTTCTGGAAAGGGAGGTTGCGTGAGGGGGCCTTCCTCTTCTTATTCTTAGAAAGGGCGGAGAGGTTTCACTCATTAGGTAGTTATCAAATATTTGCGCTGGTATTACGTGTATTAACAAGATTTGTAAAATATCGGCGAACTTGTAACTTTGCGTTCTAAAATTGATGCTCATATGAAAATGCTATTGGTTGGCTCTCATTATCGTCCTGTGTGGGCTTTGAAGGGAAGCCTTTTTGTAGGTATTAGTCTATTAATGCCGCTTTTTCTCAATTACGGTTATGCACAAAGTCGAAAAGAGGCTACGGCAACGGTAGAAAAAGTGATGAACGTACCGGTTTTTATATACTCGGATCCTACCTCTGAATTTGAAGAAGTGGGTAATGTAACGGCGACGTGGTCGTTAATTGCATCTGCATTAGATGAAAAGCCAAGTGTGGCGGACAAAGTCAAAGAACTGGTCCGAACAGCTAAGAATAAAAAAAGAAAGGGGAAAGTTCCTGATTTTGATGCCTTACTTGTAAATCCAGATGATTATTCAGGAACGCTAATTAAATTTACAGACGAAAAGTCTTTAAACGCTGATGTAAAGAGAGTATTGGGCGTCCCAGTGTATTTATTTTCTTATCCTAACGATGATTACGAGGAAGTTGGGGAGATTACTGCTACGATATCATTATTGATGGGCAATAATAAGTTGTCGAGTCAGATCTCGGAATTGGTTGCAAAAGCAAAAAGAAAAGAGAAAAAGAAGAAGGTAGGTAAGTTTGATGCCATAATTATTAGTCCAGATGATTTTACGGGAATTCTCATTAAGTTCAAATGAGCTGGTTAGAGACTGAAAGAGAAAAATAAATATTCTGTTAGTATAGAGGGAAGGAATGTTCAAGTGAAAAATAACGCTTTTATCCTTAATGAATGTCGAAATTTAATTATTGTTTCTTAAAAAGAGATGAGGATATAAAAAATAAGGGCGCCCTCGAAGGACGCCCTTTCACTTAATTAAATTAAGATTTCACGCTAACAGCTATCATTTAAGAGCCTAATTGCCAGAATAAACAATCTCCATCTTCCACAATTATCGTATCTTTTATCTCTACATCGAAATCATCCTCCTCATGGTCAAATTCCACTTTGATGATGACCTCCTTAGTATCCGCTTTTTCCCACGTAATTTCTCGCGAAGGAACATCAGACATATCATCGCAATTATTAGGTTTCTTTGTCCAATAAATGTCTGCTGTTTTAGAATCAACAAGAACACCATCAATGTAAATTGCAATCCCTTTGTATCCACCGGCCGTCAGATTTTCGGCCATCTGCTCACCCCACCACACACCTACGTGAGCACTTCGTTCTCTCGAACAAGAAAACATCAGCGCTGCGGAAAAGAAGAGAAGACCCAACGATAAAATTTTCACCTTTTTCATAGTTTTTCGCTTTTTGAGTTTGGTTTTGCAAAGTTACAAACCATTTCCTAATTAACTAAGGCGGTGAAAAATCTGAATTTGATGCTCTTTGTTGCTTAAGAGCCTGTTTTCTTCACACACAGTGAAAAAGGACATAACGGAATGCATTACATTCCTATTTCACGCATCTGATAGGCCCGGAGGGTGGGGCTTCGTAGGGACACGGCATGCCGTGCCCCTACGATATCCCCGCTGGCTGAGCGAAGTCGAAACCACGCGGGATTCGGCGCCTTCCGCTCCTTCGACGCCGTGCAGGGAGCAACCTGATGCAGCCCATTGTAGAGCCCGACACCTCAAAAGGAAACTTCGCCTGCTTTCTCCTAAGAAAATTGCCTACTTGACGCAGAATCAGTAGATTTATGGCTCATAAAAGACGCCGCCACTGGAGACGTCCAATGGGCCTTTAGATGGATTCTGGGAGATTAATAACAAATGGGGGGCGCCACCCGGCGCCTCCCATTTTATTCCTGCGCCTCCTGACGCTGATGGGGGGGCTTGGGCTGGGACTTGCCCTGTTCAATAGCTGCACACCGAAGGACCATCCTCACATTCCCTCATGCAACGGGGATAAGATGCTTCTCTGGAAGCCGCTGGATTCTATTCGGATTGCGTGCGATAATGTCTTTTTTGTCACAGCCGATACTTTCTTGTGCCTGAGTTCAGGCCGGGATTCCATCTTCTGGGTCGATATGGCATCCAAAAAGGTCTTTCACAAAATCGCTTTGCCGCCGGAAATAAGGCCCGCCGTGAACCTCGCACTTGCGCCTGCGGGCAAGGATTATCCATGCCCTGTATTTGTCCTCGGGGACTTTAGAAGGCTGTATCTTCTGTCGCGCGAGGGGCGCCTCCTGTGCGATTTTTCCGAATGGATTGCCGAAGAGTTTCTTGAAATATACGGCACGGGCAACATCATCTCCCTCGTCAATGACACTCAATTTATCGCCAACATCGACGTAGAGAACCCGATCCGTCCTCGCCCCGATTCAAATCTGGCGGTGTTTTCTTTTCATGCACGCAGTTGCGCCATATCTCTTCAGCGGTTTCTTCTGGCGAAATTCCCGGCCGGCAACCTCGGAAAGAAGTATATGGTGAGTTTCGCTCCCAACTTTACGCTTCACGACTCGCTTTTGTTAGTGACTTATAGCGTCATCGATACGCTCTACGTCCATGCCATGCCATCGGGAAAACTGATGGAAAAGATACCCATTCAATCCAGCTTTTATGAGCAGCCATCGCCTTTTTCGTATGGGGATGGTTTTCGCAGCTACCGCGCGTTGCGCCGTGCGATTTCCGCACATCGTCGCCGGAATGCGTGGATTGGAAAGCCGGTCGTGCTCAATTCCGGAACCTATGGCGTGGCCATCACGCCGGCCACCCCTCCATCCCGCCGCACCACGAAGGGAAGTCCCACCATTCTCTGGCTCCATCGAGATACCACGGATGTAGATGTGGTGTTCCGAACCGACCGGCCGGCAGGCCGACTCCTTGGGGTGGCAGAGAATACCGTTTATCTTGTTTCGGGCGAAGAGCATCGGCAACTTACGGTCTATCAATTCAAGGTAACGCCCTCGACGATGGCATGCGTCCCACGTGAAACCGCCCTTCGCTACATGTGGAGGCCCTTTGAAGGAAGCGGCCAACAGCTACATCAGGCCGTCGATAGCTTCATGGCTGGAATGGTTCAGAACACGCTGGACTCCGCTGTTTTATGGCTGCCTACGGGGTGCGCGGCGGATATTGCCGTGTTGCCGGAGGATGCCCGTGCATACCGGCACGTGACCGTGCTCACGGCCTCGGAAAGCTTGAAACATCTTCTCCCGGGCAGGGTGCGGGCGACCACGCCGCCGGATGCGGTGGCTAAAACCCTGCGGGCCATGTTTCCCACTTCCACCCTCTTCATTATCCAAAACGGCCGGATTGCCGACACATTAACGGAAGCTCAGGTGATGAAATACT
>JALVCQ010000025.1:7500-16727 GCA_027009805.1 Bacteroidota bacterium | reverse complement strand
TATTACCGGGGGGCCTTTCCTCCAACGACATATCGACTCGGTGTTGTTAGCCGTTAAGCCCCGCTTTCCTGTGGCTGCGTTCGACACCTTACGACATCACACCCTGAGGGTAGTCCATCCGCCCCGCCTCATTCACGGGCCCACACTGAAATATGTGTATCCTACGCCCCTTCCTTCCCGATGGTCGCTGTATCACCTGCAGCTGATGGAGCAGCGGCTCAACAACTACACCGCCTTTCAGGCCGTCCGCTCTCGTTTTATCCCGATCAAGATTGATTCATCGACGCGGGAAGGGCACTTTTCCGCTTCGATGACTGCGTTTATGGCGCCTCGATATCGGCTGGAAGGTCAAATAGGGCTACACACCACCGAAGAAAGTTCGCCGCTGGGCACGCAACAGGGGCGCTTCTACGGCGTGAGTTTCAGCACCCAATGGATCGACCGCAACTTTCTCCGGCGGCTGATTCAGTGGAACACCAAATTGCAAGTCTCCTTTGAAAGCACCCTTCAAGCCCGCACGCAGGTGATTTCCAACACCAACTTGCAGCTCTCGACCGGCCTGCTTTTCGCCCGGGCCCTCTTCCTGGATGAACTGACCCACCGCGTGCAGGCGCAGGAAGAACAAACCCTCATGGAGGTCTCGCATATTCAGGACCTCAACGTCTCTTATCAACGCATCGCCTTTTCGGGGCAATTTCTTTATCGGTTCGTCAACAAACACAACCGCCATACTTTCACGCCGCTGTTCGTGAACTACTCCCGCATTCACATCCTCGACTCCGTCCTGCAAAAGACCATCGAGCAATCGGCCGATCCCTTTCTTCAGGAAGTCTTTCGTCCGCACGTCATTCCGCTCTTCCGCTATGCTTTCTTTTACACCGACCTAAGCCGCACGCCCCGCCCGCCATGGAATGTGGTGCTCTATTGGACGCCCATCGAATCGGCCGGCAATCTGGCCTACCTGATCAGCCGCTGGACCCGTCGCGACAGCCCGCCTTACACCATCGGCAAGGTGCCTTTTTATCAGTATTTCAAGACCAATCTTGACTTTCGGCTCCATCACTTTTTCACTTCCGCCTCGGTTCATTTCCGCTTCTGGGGCGGCATTGCCTACCCATATGGGAACGTGGGCTATCTTCCGTTTGAAGTGCGATATTATATCGGCGGCGCCAACTCGCTGCGCGGCTGGCGCTATCAGGAAGTGGGGCCGGGCGGTTGGGACGCCCCCGACGCCTCGCCCTTCGAGCGCTCGGGAGAGATGCTGTTGCTTGCTTCTTACGAATTTCGCTGGACCATCACCGGTCCGTGGAAAGGCGCCATATTTGCCGATGCCGGCAATGTGTGGAACGTCTCCCGCACTTACGGCCATCCCGACTCCCGTTTCCGTTGGCCTTCATTTATACATCAGGTGGCCGTCGGCGGCGGGTTCGGACTCCGGCGGGACTTTGAGTATTTCATTCTTCGGGGCGATCTGGCCGTTCCCCTCCACGACCCCATTCAGCAAAGCTGGCTGTTTTCCCAATGGTCGCCCCGCTGGCTGGCCGACAACCTCCACTTTCACATCGGCGTGGGCTATCCCTTCTAAGCCCGGCCCGAGGGGTTCACCATCTGCCGGCGCCATGCGGCCCGCCGCTGCTGGGCCGCCCGAATGTCTTCGACCCGCCCCTTCGGAATCGCATCGATCAGGTGGCGCGTATAGTCTTCTTTCGGACGATAGTATATCTCATCCGCATCGCCCAGTTCCACAATTTTGCCCCGGTTCATCACCGCAATCCGATCCGACATAAACTTCACCACCGACAGGTCGTGCGAGATGAAAATATAAGTCAGATTATATTCTTCCTTCAACTCATTGAGCAGATTCAGCACCTGCGCCTGCACCGACACATCCAGCGCCGACACGCTCTCATCGCAAATGATAAACTCGGGACTGACAGCCAGCGCCCGCGCAATGCAAATCCGTTGACGCTGCCCGCCCGAAAATTCATGCGGATATCGGTTGAAGTGATGCGCTTTCAGCCCCACCTGTTCCAGCAGTTCTTTCACTTTCTCCCGCCGTTGCCGGTCGTTGTCATACAGGTTATGCACCTGCATGGGCTCCATGATGGCGTTTCCGATGGTCATCCGGGGGTTCAACGACGAATACGGGTCTTGAAAGATGATCTGCATCTTCCGGCGCAACGCCCGCATTTCCTTTTCCGGAATGTCAAAGACGTTTTTCCCTGCGTAATAGGCGGCGCCGCCTGTGGGCTCGATCAGCCGAAGGATCGTGCGCCCCAGCGTGGTCTTGCCGCAGCCCGATTCGCCCACCAGCCCCAGCGTCTCGCCCGGATAGACGTCAAACGACACATCATCCACCGCCCGCACGTAATCGACCACACGAGAGAAAAAGCCTTTCCGAATCGGGAAATAGGTTTTGACATGCTCGACCTTCAGCAATGGCTCCCGTCGATAAATTTTCTCCAGGGCGGCTTTTCGTTCTTCCGGCGAGATGACATTTTCCTCGATGACCTGTTGCACCGTTACGTCGCGGGCTTTCATGCGCCCGTCGGGCAGTTCTTCGAGAAAGTCGGCCATCGTGGGCAGGCGGCGCAAGCGCACATCCAGCGGCGGCCGGCAGGCCAGCAAGCCCTTCGAGTAGGGATGCTGCGGGTCGGTGAATATCTGATAAATATCGCCCTTCTCCACTGCCTTGCCCCGATACATGACCATCACGTCGTCGGCAATCTCGGCAATCACGCCGAGGTCGTGCGTGATGAAGATGATGCTCATGTCGTTTTCCTGCTGCAGCTTTTGCATCAGTTCCAGGATGGTTTTCTGGACCGTGACGTCAAGGGCGGTGGTGGGCTCATCGGCAATGAGGATCGAGGGGTTGCAACTCATCGCCATGGCGATCATCACGCGCTGCTTTTGCCCGCCCGACAGCTGGTGCGGATAGGCGTCGAAAATCTTCTCGGGTCGGGGCAGAAGCACCTGCTTAAACAGCTCGATGGTGCGCTCTCGTGCTTCCTGCCGGCTCACTTTCTGATGCAACAGGATGGCCTCCATGACCTGATCGCCGCAGGTAAACACCGGATTCAGCGAGGTCATGGGTTCCTGAAAGATCATCGCGATCTCGTTGCCCCGAATCGACTGCATGCTCGGATTATCCATTCCCACCAGATCGACCACCTCGCCATTGCGGCGGCGGAACAGAATCCGTCCGCCGACGATTTTGCCCGGCGGATTCGGAATCAGCCGCATCACCGCCAGCGAAGTCACCGACTTTCCGGAGCCCGACTCGCCGACAATGCCGAGCGTTTTTCCTCTCTCCAGTTGGAAAGAAACATTCTGAACAGCGTGGACAAGCCCCTCTTCGGTTCGGAAATCCACCGAGAGGTTCTGCACATCAAGAAGCACGTGCGGTTCGGTCATGATAAGTCCATTGGGCGTCCTCGCAAAGTAAAGCGAAAAAATATTATCCGCCGAAAGAACGGGGTTGTTTCGGGGCTTGCTTTTGGGCGTGCCCCCCTTCTGCCTGATTGAAGAACACCGATTAACGAATGCTGATTCAAGAACAAAAAAAGGATAAATTAAAATAAAACCTTAAATCAAAAATCAGTGTTCGATGTTCGATATTCCCTGCCCTTCGGGCCCCTCACGCGAACGTCGCCGCCTTGCTTATTTCTTCCCGCGGCGATATTGCTCGGAAGCCTCCTGAAGAATCCGCCGCTCCCGTTCGGAGAGGCTGTCCATGCCTTCCCGGACCACTTTTTCCAGGATGCGGTCCACTTCCATCACCATCTGATGGGCCTGCTGAGCGCTCCGCTGCGGGGGACGCCATGCCGGCCGCCGGACAGCCGACAGGTAAAACGGCCAACGGCCCTGCATCCAACGCACATAAAAGAAGCCAAACAACGCACCGCCCAGATGGGCCACATGTCCGCCGGGATTGCCCAGCGGCATGGCAATCAGGTCCAACAACAACAGCGCCACGGCGATATAGGCGATCTTCACCGGCCCGATCAACAGCAAATAGAGCCTGCGGTCGGGCGTCAGCGTCGCCGAGGCCGCCATCACCGCCATCACCGCCGCCGAGCCGCCAATCATATATCCATGCCATCCTTTCCACCACCCCATCAGCCAATAGGCCACTGCACCGGTGAGCATGCCGCCGATAAAGACCGTCACTAAACGGCGCTGCCCCACCAGGTCCTCAAAAAAGCGCCCGAACCAGTAAAAGATCAGCCCATTAAAAAGCAGGTGCCAGAATCCGGCATGCACCCATGCATACGTAACCACAGTCCACGGACGGCGAAGCCATTCGCTGAAATCGGCCGGAAGCCCCAGAGACGGCAGCCAATCAACGCCGCTTCCCGACGGACCGACCAACCATCCGCCCAACCGAAGCAGCCCCAACCCCACAAACACACCTACCTGAATGAGCAGGATGATGACCACGGCATCTCGGCGGACTTGAACCTGCCACTTCAAGTCCCGCCACACCTCCGACCACATCCGACCTTACGGCTTCCAAAAGCGCCCGACCACCCGATGGGTCGGTCCTTCCACCACCACAAAATAGATGCCGCGGGGCAAGTCGGCCACATTGACTTCACGGCGCCCGACCTTCGTGCGAAGCGCCTCTTTGCCAACCAACGAGTAGATGGCGATGGTTTTGCCCTTCATCGAAGGCGAAAAGCGGAGCCGCCCGTCATGATAGTAAAAAGGCTGCGCCGACGCTTCCGCATGGTCGCCGATGCCGGTGGTGCCCTGTTGAATCTGAACCTCAAAGAGCAGGGTGTCGGAAATGGAACCGTTCAGCTCATAGATGACCACCTGCAACCGTCCTGTATCGGGCAGCCCATTCGTTTGAATTTCCAAGCTCACATATGCGCCTTGCCCAGGTGCGATGGGCGCATATGTGCCGGTATTCTTCACCTGGGTATAGCATACGTCTGTGCAAAAAATCGCCCCCCACCCCAGATTCAGCGTGTTTTCGATGACGTTCCATCCCAGGTGCACCGAATCATTGCCCTGATTAGTAAAGGTGATGATACCATGAGGATTAGAAGCATCGGTGGTGGTACCGGTTACCACCACCGATTTTCCGGGGTCGTAAGAGAGCTGTGCGGACACGGTGGCCATTCCCACGATTCCGGTCAACATCAAAATCATCTTCTTCATCAGTCTTTCATTTAAGGTTTTTACGCTTGCTGCTGCACTTTCCGATAGTCCGCCAGAAATTTCTCCAGTCCGATATCCGTCAGCGGATGGTGAAACAGTTGTTTGATGGATGCCGGCGGCGCTGTGACGGCATCGACTCCTACTTCGGCGCATTGAATAATGTGTTGTGGATGACGGATAGAAGCCGCCAACACCATGGCTTCGGCGCCCTGGGCTTCGTATATGTCTATAATCGACTGGACCGTTTCAATGGCCGGATGGCCGACGTCATCCAGCCGCCCCATAAATACGGAGACAAACGAGGCGCCCGCCTTGGCGGCCAGAATCGCCTGCCCCGGCGAGAACACCAGCGTGCAATTCGTTGGGATGTCCTCCTGGGCAAGGGTCGCAATGGCTTTGATGCCTGCCGGGGTCATCGGCACCTTGACCACAATATTTTCTGCAATCGCATGCAACATTCTTCCTTCGGCCAGCATGCCCTCGTAATCGGTGGCGATGACTTCGGCGCTGACCGGCCCATTTACTTCTTCGCAAATTGCCCGATAGTGTGTCAGGACGGCATCCCGTCCCTGAATCCCCTCACGCGCCATCAGCGAAGGGTTGGTGGTGACGCCGTCGAGAATGCCGTAGTCGTTGAGCTCCTTAATGGCGTCCAGATTGGCCGTGTCAGCAAAGATGAGCATTCCTTAATAATTCATTACGTAAAAATGGGGCAAGGCACCCATGTCGCACCGCTGCGACCCGCCCCGCCTTGCTTCCTTCCGGACCTGGGGCGGCCACGGGGAGCTGGTCGCATGGGGCTTACCCCATCGGCAAAGATAATAAACGAAGCAGAGAACGCCTTGCCTGCGGGAAACCGCCGTTAACGGGGTTCATCCGTATAGATACGCAGCTTATAGTAAGGATTTCTGGCCCCAAAATGAAGTGCAAATCCCGCCGTCACGTCAAGATGGCGGAAGCGGTCCCACTGGCCCCGAAAAATTCCCCGCCAGGGGACGTTATCCGTCCCCACATAATATGAAAACACCTTGGCGATATGCCCATGGAGCATCAGCCCCCAATTGATATTAGGAGCGGCCGTTTTGTAGCTGCGCCCTTTGACGCCCAACGGGCGGTAAGAGGCCGAAAACGTCATCGAGAGGGGGGGCAAGAAGGCCATATTGAGATACGCGCCGTATGTCAAGCGCCACCGGGCATTTTTTTCTCCGGCCAACACAAAGCCCACCGGCAGAAAGCTGAACTGATCAAACACAATGTCCGCCCGCAAAAAGAAGCGCTGCGTGGTGGGTGTAGAGAATGAGGTATGCGAAAAAGTGGGGGTGAAGGCTGTCTTGACCGAGTCGATGACCGACTGGACGGCGGCGGTGTCGTTGTGCAGCACATCCGCCACATCCAGCCCCCGAAATGTATATGACGATTTGATCCGGTACACCGAACCGGTTCGCCATTTGATGGTGCCTACGTTGGCCCAGTTTCCCGACAGGTTCAGGAAGCCGAGCAGGCGGACCCGCCCGCCGATGCTGAACCCGATGCCGTTTCCGATGGGCGACCTTCGATCCAGCATTACATTCAAGGAATCCACGTTTCCATCCGCCCATTCTCTGACCAATGCTGTATCGGCCGTGGCTGCGAGGGTGGCATCGCTCATCAGGGTCAGATGAAGGGTGGTGTCGTGGGTATAAAGGCCGAACTGATCGGGCATGAGGTTGACGGTGGTCCATCCCCGATAATAATGGATGGCTGCGCCCAGGCTATACTGCGGGGCGGCCCACACGTAATCCAGCGTGTATCGGTCATAGCTTTGAAACCGCAATCGGATGCCCAGGTCGAGCGTGTCGCCGATATATGGTGCGTTTCCGTTCAGAATGAGGTCAGGCAGATCCCGGGGAATTTCCACAAAGCCCTCCATCATTCCCTCTCCGCTGACACGGATATGATGCCGTTCAAAAACCCGCACCCCCAGCGACAAGAGGCCGAACCGCGCATTCAACTGCCCATAAAACCGCTCAGGAAACACTTGATGCAGGTCCTGCGGCGAAGAATACCGCAGGAGCGTATCCAACGAAGGGAAGGTGGTGGACTCGCCCACATACACATTGGGAAGGCCGATGCTTATGAGTCGGGGGAAAGGTCGCCCCACATTTTGTTCGACGCCGGCCCAGAGGGGATCCGACCCGATGAGCGCCACATTTGTTTGTGCCTGCAACAAGAAGGGCGGCACAGCCGACAACAGAAAGGAAAAAATCACTCGCTTCATCGTCGTGGGTTTAAAGGTCGGGTGTAATTTCGGCTGACAGTTGAATGGCCATGCGGTAAGAGTCAAAGATTTTCATCTCGGCCACAGGGCTGGCTGCGTTATGCAGCCCCAGCATCATCACCGCCCGCAGTTTCGCCAGCCGTTTAAGCCGCTGGGCCCGTTGTCGCCCGATAGCGATCTTCATAAAGGTGACGCCCTGTTGCAACACCGTCCCGTCCAAAGCCACCGTTGCCGGCGAGATCACCAAGCTCGGCCCGCTCTGAGCAAATAGGGAGTCGAAGACCACGCCCTGACTGTCCACCATATACAATTGTCCTTCAGCCGACAGCGGGAAATCGCTTTTGAGTTGAAGGTATAGCACAAGCGAGTCCATGGAGCCCATGTCTTCGGTAAACGACGCCTCAAACTCTTTCTCCATGGTGACGTTGGCATATCCATACAACGGGATGTGGAGCGAGGCGGTCACGGTGACTTTGCTGGTATCTTCCACAAAGCCGGTGCCGCCGGTGGGCAACATGGTCACCAGCGATTGGTATCGGATTTCACTGGCCAGGAGGCTGAGCACATCCCGAAGGTTGGAGTTGGTGGTGTCGATCCGATATCGGAAGTAGGTGGTGTCTCCCCGGCCGGGCGCGGGGTCCATATTCACGAAAAGACTGGGAAGCGGCGAGAGGAATGTGATGGACTGTCCCGTGGCCGCGGCATAGGCCGTCACGTTGGAAAAGCCCAATTTCACGGGAGCGCCCATTTCGTTGACCACTTCCAGGATCAACGACGGGTCGCGCATGAACAGATTCCCTTCTTTGATGTGCTCCATGAGGTCAATCTTCACGGTATCCCGAAAAGACTCGAGGGTATAGTCCGTCCCCAGTGAGAACTCCATATAACGGAACTTCAAACTGTCAAAGACCACCGAGAACATGGTGGGGATGACCGGAACATGCGTCGAGACATCCACCACGGAATGATTGATGGTGAGCGCCGGCGAGCTTTGGGGAACCGAAATCGTATATCCTTGCAAAGAGACCGACGTGTCGAGCTGCACCATGCCGTTGACGGACGCCACCTCGGATGAGAATGAAAAGGGCACGTTGTCTTTCACAATGGATGGACTTTCCACCGTCACCTGCAACGGTCCGGCCGAAGGCTGCTGCAACACAATCCGCAGAAAGCCTCCTTTACAATCAATCCGATAGATTTGAACGCCGCTGAAGGAGGGCACCGGATAGGTGGAAACGCCCGGGGCCAACACCAACGGCAAGGACGGCAGGCTGAATGCCTCTTCTGCGGTTTTGGAGCGGGTGGAGGCCCTAAAAACCAGCGAGACAAGCCCATCCTGGGCCGTTTTGACCTTTTGACGCTCTCCAATGGTGTCAATAATATCGGCGGCGGAAACGCTTCCGTGTAGTAACGGGACGGCATAGCGGGGAGGCCGGTCGGCGGCGACGTTCCAATCGGGTTGGCATCCCATCAGCCACCATCCGCCAATCACCAGGAGCACAAAAAGTATTCGCTCTTTCATCATGGGCTCGAAGTTTACGACAAAAGTAAGTTGCAGTAGTTTTGTATCCACTCAACGATCCAGTGATGAAAAACATATTGCTTGCTTCATTATTCGTGCTCGGCGTAGGTATGATTTCATGTACGTCTTCGTCTCAGTCATCTCAATCTTCACCGGAGGCCGCCAAGGAAGAAGCTGCGGCGTCTGCTTCCACGCAATGCCAATACAGGGTTTTGGCCGATCAGGTGTCCGTGAAGTGGACAGCCTTCAAGACCACCGATAAGATTGCCGTTTCGGGCGGTT
>JALVCQ010000025.1:0-2500 GCA_027009805.1 Bacteroidota bacterium | reverse complement strand
CGCCGGATTGCCCTTCAACGGACCGCGAGGATCCGTCTTCAGGGCCCCCCGACTCCCATGGCTTGACGGGCGGTGTGTACAAGGCCCGGGAACGTATTCACCGCGCCGTGGCTGATGCGCGATTACTAGCGAGTCCAGCTTCATGGAGTCGAGTTGCAGACTCCAATCCGAACTGGGGATGGGTTTTAGGGATTGGCTTCCTGTCGCCAGGTTGCGACCCGTTGTCCCATCCATTGTAGCATGTGTGTAGCCCTGGGCGTAAGGGCCATGATGACTTGACGTCATCCCCTCCTTCCTCCAGCTTACGCCGGCAGTCCCTGCAGAGTGCCCGGCATTACCCGCTGGCAACTGCAGGCAAGGGTTGCGCTCGTTGAGGGACTTAACCCGACACCTCACGGCACGAGCTGACGACAGCCATGCAGCACCTTCCTGGCAGTCCCCGAAGGGAAAGCCCCGTCTCCGGGGCGGTCCGCCAGGATTTAACCCAGGTAAGGTTCCTCGCGTATCATCGAATTAAACCACATGCTCCCCCGCTTGTGCGGGCCCCCGTCAATTCCTTTGAGTTTTAGCCTTGCGGCCGTAGTCCCCAGGTGGAGCACTTAACGGTTTCCCTTGGGCACGCACCCTTAAAACGGGCGCATACCGAGTGCTCAACGTTTAGGGCGTGGACTACCGGGGTATCTAATCCCGTTCGCTCCCCACGCTTTCGTGCCTCAGCGTCAGTGCCGGCCTGGTGAGCTGCCTTCGCGATTGGTGTTCTGCAGCATATCTAAGCATTTCACCGCTACTTGCTGCGTTCCACTCACCTCGACCGGACTCAAGCCCAGCAGTTCGGAAGGCAATTCCCCGGTTGAGCCGGGGGCTTTAACCCTCCGCTTACTGGGCCGCCTACGCACCCTTTAAACCCAGTGAATCCGGATAACGCTTGCACCCTACGTATTACCGCGGCTGCTGGCACGTAGTTAGCCGGTGCTTATTCCTGGAATACCGTCAGCTTCGGGTACACGACCCGAAGTTTCGTCTTCCAGAAAAGGGGTTTACGACCCATAGGGCCTTCATCCCCCACGCGGGATGGCTGGGTCAGGCTTTCGCCCATTGCCCAATATTCCCTACTGCTGCCTCCCGTAGGAGTCGGGCCCGTGTCTCAGTGCCCGTGTGGCTGGTCGCGCTCTCACGCCAGCTACCCATCATGGCCTTGGTGAGCCGTTACCTCACCAACAAGCTAATGGGACGCACGCCCATCCCTAAGCGCCTTGCGGCTTTAACCGCCGGAAGATGCCTTCCGGCGGCCACATGCGGGATTACCCGGGGTTTCCCCCGGCTATCCCCCACTTAGGGGCAGGTTGCGTACGCGTTACTCACCCGTTCGCCGCTCGCCAGCACCCCCGAAGGGGCCTGCTGCCGCTCGACTTGCATGTATTAGGCCTCCCGCTAGCGTTCATCCTGAGCCAGGATCAAACTCTCCATAGTAAAGAGAACCTCATCAAAATTTCTGCCTGTCCAGTCCTTTTAAAGATCGTAATCGCTCCGATTGAGCGACATGTTTTTCAAAAGCGGGTGCAAAAGTAAAACGCCGAATTTTATTCGGCCACCCTTTCGCAAAATTTTTAAGTCACCTACCCTTGACCGGGCGGCATCCTTAATAACGCACAGGAAGCATTTCGGTTCCCAAAACGTAAAAAACTCGGAAACCCGCTTCCAGCGCCGCTTCTCAAAAAATTAACATCCCGACGACTTCGCCATCGGGAGCGCAAAAGTAAGGCGCCCATTTCTATCCGGGGCCTTTTGCAGAAAGTTTTTTCGGCCGCCCGCCTTTTGCAGGCAACAGCATCCTTAATAACGCACAGGAAGCGTTTCGGTTCCCAAAACGTAAAAAACTCGGAAACCTGCTTCCAACGCTGATGTCTATGCGGGTTCTTTTGGCGGGGGAACGTTTTGTAAGGTATAGAAGGCACGGCACGCTTTGGGGGATATCGAACATCGAACGCCGATTGAAGATTTAAGAATTTATTTTAAATTGCTCCTTTTTGTTCTTAAATCAGCGTTCGTTAATCGGTGTTCTTCAATCGGGCAGAAGGGGGGATGGTAGGGGCACGGCATGCCGCGCCCCTGCATCTACCCGCTGGCAGAGCGAAGTCGAAGCCACGCGGGATGGTCTGGTGCCTTCCGCCCCTTCGGCTCCGCTCAGGGAGCGGAAGTCTCGCGTGAGGGGCCCGGAGGGCGCCGAGCCGTGAGGCGAGGCGGACCGCCCTTCGACAAGCTCAGGGGCCGTTGCCATGGGAAACGCCCGCTGGCTGAGCGGAGTCGAAGCCACGCGGGTGGCGCAGGGTGTGGAGTGGGATGACGGGCGGGCCGAGGCGAACAGCCGAGCCCGCAGGGGCCCGACTCGAAGGCGCTGACCGCGCCCGCTGCCTGAGCTTGTCGAAGGCAACGGGCGAAAGGCGCCGGAGGGGCACGCCCCCAATATTATATCATCGAAGGTCTAAGGTGAGGTGTTCAT
>JALVCQ010000024.1 GCA_027009805.1 Bacteroidota bacterium | reverse complement strand
ACGGTGAGGTTGCCGGGGCGGACAGCCAGCGAGGGGATGGTCAACTCCATGGCATCCTGATGAGCCAGGAAGTCAAAAGAGGCGGCCATTTCATCGCTGAAAAAGGCGGCCACCTTGTGAAAGTAGGCGTCCCACAGGACAACGCCGACGAAAAGACGGCGGGGATCGACGTCGGCGGCTTGCTTTCGGATGGTGATGCGAATACGGAGGGAGTCGCCCGAGAGGACTTCGCTGCGGGGACGACCGTCGGGTCCGAGAAAGTCCACCGCAGCCACCCGCCAGCGGCCGTCACCGGCGCGGTCGGTGCGTTCGGCAAGGGGGACGGCCAGCATCTTTTCTTTTTGTGCGAGGTAGTGGCCGACGGTTTCGTCGATGGGGGCGTCGTAGGTGATGCGGCCCTTTTCGAGCAGGATGCCGCGCCGGCACAGGTTGCGCAACACCGCCATATTGTGGCTGACAAAGAGAATGGTGCGCCCCTCTTCGTCCATCAGGCGGCGCATTCGGTCGATGGCGCGCCGCTGGAAGAAGGCATCGCCGACGGAAAGCACCTCATCGACCAGCAGGATGTCGGCGTCGAGGTGGACGGCCACCGAGAAGGCCAGCCGCACGACCATGCCGCTGCTGTATCGCTTTACGGGAGTGTCGAGGAATTTTTCCACGCCGGCGAAGGCGACGATTTCGTCGAGGCGGCGGCGGATTTCCCGGCGGGTCATGCCCAGGATGGCGCCGTTGAGGAAGATGTTTTCGCGGCCGGTGAGTTCGGGATGAAAACCGGTGCCCACTTCGAGGAGGCTGGCCACGCGGCCGCGCCAGCGGATTCGGCCGCGGGTGGGATAGGTAATGCGGGCGATGACTTTGAGGAGGGTGGACTTGCCGGCGCCGTTGCGTCCGAGGATGCCCACGGTCTCGCCGGCTTCGACCGTGAAGCCCACGTCCCGCAACGCCCACACTTCCCGCGGGGCGGCGTCATGACGGCGGCGGAACAGGCGCTGGTGAACGGTCTCCCACAGCGTCCGCAGGTTGTATTCGCCAAGCTGATACCGCTTGGAAACATCCTGCAATTGCAATGCGGTATAGGCCATGGCTTCAGATGGTATCTAAAAATTGCTTTTCGGCCCGGTTAAACATCATCAGGCCTGCGGCCAGCAGACCCACGGCCGCAGCACCGGCGACCCCGACGTTTTCCCAGCCGACCGCCCCGGTATGAAGCCATGCCATGCGGCCCATTTCCATGGCCACGCCCACGGGATTGAACGCCAGCCACCGCCCGATTTCTCCCAGCCGGCTTTCGGCTTCGGCCAGCGAATAAAACACCGCGGAGAGAAACATCAGCAGCTGCATACCGAAAGCCACTAAAAAGCGCAGGTCTCGGTATTTGACCACCAGCGAGGCGATGATCAGCCCGCCGCCGAGGGCGACGGTCATCAGCAACGTCAGCGCCGCGGCGAACCATCCCAGCGCCGCCGGTGAAAAAGCACCGCCGCCGTGCCAGCGCCACCATCCCCACAGCAACAGGAAAATCAGCCATTGCAAGCCGAGTTTGATCAGGGCGGTGATAAGCTGGGCAAGCGGAACGATGAGGCGGGGGAAATAGACTTTGGCAAAAAGCGCTTGATGGCGGTGGAAGGTCTCGGAGATGCCCACGAGGCTTTCCCGAAAAAAGCCCCACATGACGATGCCCACAAGGTTAAACAAACCCGGCGGAACGCCGCCCGCCGACAGACCCGCCAGCCGGTGAAACACCAGCGTGAAGACCAGCATGGTCAACAGCGGTTGGACGAGATACCACAGCGGCCCCAGAAGGGTCTGTTTGTAAAAGACGGTAAAGTCGCGCCGCACCAGCATCCACAGCAAGTCCCGGTATTGCCACAGCTCCCGCCAGGGGATGTGCCAGCGGCGGGCCGGCATCTGAATCTCGGACACAGGCGGCATCGGACGGGCGTTTGTCATGCGGCGGCGGAGTTAAAACGAAACCGAGAGTTCAACGTTGAGGCGACGGCCGGTCAGATAGTTGGGCACGGCCCACTGCGTGCCCATGATGTCGCGGGCCCAGAAATACGACAACACGTTGCGGTGGCCGAAGGCATTAAACACATTGATTCGGATCCATGCCGACTGGATGCGCTTCGACCATGTTTTCGGCAGCCATCCGGAGCGCGTAAGCGAGCGGGCGATGCCCACGTCCACGCGCTGGTAGGGCTTGCTGCGGAGGGCATTGCGAAACTGTATCAATCCCGGCGGCCCATGCGGCAGGCCCGACCCGAAGACCACCTGCAGGTTGACCTGATGGCGTTCGTCGCCCGGCAGGAAGTCCTGAAAGAAAATAGACGCCAACACCCGCTGATCAGTGGGCCGCGGGATAAATCCCCGGCCGTCGTCGGGGACGTCTTCGCGGACGTCCATCACGGTGAGGCTGACCCATGAGGGAATGCGCGGAACAAATTCCCCGTTGAGGTGAAACTCGATGCCGCGGGCATAGCCGCGGGCGCTGTCGGTGGCGTAGTAGCGGATGCGCAGGTCTTGCAGGTCGTAGATGTTCACGTGGGTCAGCCACTTGTAAAAGATCTCGGTGGAGAGCTCGAAGGGGCGGCCCCAGATGGGAATGTGGGTGGTCACCCCGCCGATGAGGTGCCAGGCCGATTGGGGTTGAAGGTGGGGATGGAGCTGTCCTTGCAAGTCGCGCAATTCCCGATAGGAGGGCGGCTGGACGTAAAGCCCGCCGGCGAGTTTCAGCTGGTAGATGCGTTTGAGGGGGGCGTCTTTTTCTTTTCGCAAGACGGCCCGATTGTGGCGCTGGTGGAGGTGATAGACGGCTTGCAGGCGGGGCATCAGGTAGGGATGCGGGCCGTATTGCCACGCCACGGTGCGAAGGCCGCCGGTGAGATAGGCGCCGTGGGCTTCCGAGGCCGTCCACGTGCCTTGCACGTAAGCCTGCACGAACCAGCGGTCGAGGCGGGCGGCGGTGGACAGATAGTAAGGCGGGCGGATGGAGTCGCCCCGATTCAGGGGCACCAGCAGGCCGGCCGAATCATCGACCCGCCATTCGTGCAGGCGGTCATTGATGCGTTCCAGATAGGTGCGCACGCCCGCCTGCCACGTCAGCTGTTCCGAAACATGCCACCGAAGGCGGTGTTGCATGCCCATCCGCTCCAGCCGGAGGCGGTTGCGGACACGGTCGAGATAGGCACCTACGCCGAGCACCGCCACCGGTTCGTTATAGGTTTCCGAACCGGGGTCCTTGTCGATTTCGGCCAGCCGATAGGCGCCGACGACGTCCATGCGCTCCTGTTCGTCGCCGCGGAAGTAAAAGACGGCACTCCTCCAATGGAGCGAAGGCCGCGGGGCATAGTCCCACGTCAGCACGTGCTGCTGATGGCGGTAGGCGGCCAGGTCGCTGCCCTGCATATCGATATACAACTGCAACACCAGATCGGAAGTGCCGAACTCGGTGGTGCGCGATTGGGGTTCGAGCAAATATCGATTCAGCGATGCATAGTTGAAAAGCTGCAGGGTGGCGCGGGGCGATAGCCGGTAAGCGAGCATGCTCTGAAAATCTCCGAATCGGGGGCGATATTCGCCCCGGGTTTCGAGCGTGCCCAGTAGATAGGCTGTGGAACGATAACGGGCACCCATCAGGTGGCGCCACCGTCCCCGCTTCCAGCCCACATAGCCGCCCCCTTCCAGCAGGCTCACCGACAGGCGTCCTTCCAGCGAGTCGGGAGAGCGGTAGCGGATGTCCAGCACCGACGAGAGTTTGTCTCCATATCGGGGGGCAAAGCCCCCCCGGGAAAAATAGATGTCTTCGACCAGATCGGGATTGATGACGGACAGACCTTCCTGCTGCGAGGAACGAATGAGTTGGGGCCGATAGACTTCAACGCCGTTAATGTAGATAAGGTTTTCGTCGTAGTTGCCGCCGCGCACCGAATAGGCGGCGGAGAGTTCGCTGGCGGCCGCCACGCCCGGGAGGGTGGTCAGGACGGCCTCCACGCTTCGGGTGGGTGTGGCCAGGCGCCCCACCAGCGTGGGAGAGAGGCGCATGCCCGTCCGACGGCGGGGCCCTTGTTCTCCCCGCACTTCCACTTCCCGTAGTTCGATGGTGACCGGCAACGTCACATCCAGCCGATAAGGCCGGCCCGAACGGGCCTGAACCATGTGGGTTTTCACGGCCACGCCCGCATACGAGAAGCGCAAGCGCACCGGCGTATCGGCCGGCACCTTCAATTCATAATAGCCGCCCTGAATGCTGGTGGTGCCCCGTCGGGTGCCCTCCACTTTCACATTCACGCCCACCAGCGGACGGCGCGCGGCATCCATCACCCAGCCATACACCCGAACCGACTGACCGAAAGCCGCCCCCGTCCATCCCATCAACGGAACAAGCAGCAGCCACCAAGAACGCATGCCCATACGGCAAACAAAAGTAGAGAATGCCCCGCCGGCCCTATCGCCAGAAGTTCTGGATGATGTCATTAAAAATAATCCAGATGAACAACGCGCCCAGCAAAATCATCCCGATGTTCTGGATGATAACCTGAGCCCGTGTGGAAAGCGGCCGTCCCCGCACCATTTCGACGAACAAAAGAGCGATGTGTCCGCCGTCGAGGGCGGGAATGGGCAGGATGTTCATCAGTCCGATGACCAGCGACAGCAGTGCGGTGATGGTCCAGAAGCGTATCCAGTCCCAGTGGCCGCCGTAAATCTTTCGGGCGATGCTGATGGGTCCCTGAATGGAACGGGAGGCGTCGATTTGTCCGGTGAAAATCTTGCCCAGGCCCTGCACGGTGCCCAGCAAGATTTCTCCGCCCCGCTGCAATCCTCTGATAAACGATTCGGCCAGCCCGTAATGGATGTGTTCGACCGGCGGCGGGTGGATGCGGGCCATAAATCCCAGCGTGCCGTCGTCCCGCACCCGCACGGGCATGTCCAGCGTTTTGCCGTCCCGCCATACCGTCAGTGTCACTTCTTTGCCGGCATATTCCCGGATGCGCGCCTTAAAATCCTGAAACGAACGGACCGGCTGTCCATTGACGGCAAGGATGCTGTCGCCGGGTCGCAAGCCGGCTTCGGCGGCGGGCGTTTCGGGCACCACCTCCTGCACCGAAAAGGCCAGCTGCGGCGTGATGAAGTTTTTCAAGGCGCCGTGTCGAATCTCGCTCAATGGTCCGTCGGTAACG
Organism: Bacteroidota bacterium; assembly: GCA_027009805.1. Taxonomy (GTDB): domain Bacteria; phylum Bacteroidota; class Bacteroidia; order JAADEI01; family JALVCQ01; genus JALVCQ01. The sequence continues at coordinate 132 of JALVCQ010000024.1, read as the reverse complement.
GCCACGTCGAGGGTCTCTCCGCCGCGCACCACCGTTAGGGTCACCGTGTCGTCATTCAGCCAATACGTGCTTTTGAACAATTCTTCGAGATAACGCACCGGATGACCATTCACCGCCACAGGCACGTCGCCC
>JALVCQ010000023.1 GCA_027009805.1 Bacteroidota bacterium | reverse complement strand
GCGTTTTCCACGTGCAGCGACAGGCGCCGCAATCTTTTTCATCTACTTTTGCTCAAATGAAAAGGGGTAATTTCCGGCTTTCCGTTATGCGCATGCTGTTCCGATTGAGTTTCGGATGGATGATTTTCACCGCGGTCATGGTCGTACTCCGGGCCCAACACTACACCCTGAGCGGCTTTGTACGGGACCGTGCCACCGGCGAACCGCTCATCGGCGCCGCCGTATGGGTGCCGTCGCTCCAATCGGGCACCTCCACCAACGAATACGGCTTCTATTCGCTCACGCTTCCCAAAGGGACGTATGCCGTCGAGGCGTCTTATCTGGGATATGACAAATTCTCCACCAGCGTGACACTCCACGGCGACCGGCGGCTCAACATCGACTTGCGGCCGGTGAGTCTCCAGCTTCATGAGGTGAAGGTCGTGGAAGAAAAGACCGACTTTGTGAAAGGCGCCCAGATGAGTGTGGTGGAGGTGCCCATCGAGAAGTTGCAGACGTTGCCGGTGGTCTTTGGCGAAGCCGACCTGCTGAAAACCATTCAGTTGCTCCCGGGCGTGCAAAGCGGCGGCGAGGGGTTTTCGGGCTTTTACGTCCGCGGCGGCAGCGGCGACCAGAACCTCATCCTGCTGGACGAGGGCATCGTCTATAATCCCGACCATGCCGCCGGGTTTTTCTCTTCGTTCAATCCGGATGTCATTAAATCTTCCACCCTGTATAAAGGCGGCATTCCCGCCCGATACGGCGGGCGCCTCAGCTCGGTGCTCGACATCCGCATGCGGGAAGGCAGCATGCGCCGATGGCAGGCCGTCGGCGGGCTCGGCCTCATCTCCAGCCGCCTGACCGTGGAAGGACCGCTGGTGCGCGACAAAGCCTCCATCCTGATAGCCGGCCGGCGTATGTATGCCGACATCATCGCCCAGCCCTTCCTCAAAGGAAAACCCGCCGAAGGCAACCGATACTATTTCTACGACCTCAACCTCAAAACCCACATCCAGCTGAACGACAAAAACCGCCTCTACCTCAGCGCCTATCAAGGACGCGACGTCTTTTCCTTCAAAAGCGCCGACTTCGACTTTGCCGTCGGCTCCCAATGGGGCAACCGAACCCTCACCCTCCGATGGAACCGCATCATCCACGACAAGCTGTTCTCCAACACCTCCATCATTTACAACGATTATATCTGGAAGCAATACAGCGGTCAGACCGGCGTCTTTGAAGCCTCCATCGCCAACCGCGTCGAAGACCTGCTGACCAAAGCCGACCTGACCTATTATCCCCGCCCCAACCACACCGTCCGCTTCGGCATTCACTATGGACGGCATCATTACGCCCCCTTTCAATACGAAGCCGTCTTCCGAACCGACACCTTCACCAACCGCGGCGAACATCCTAAAACAGTCCACGACCTGGCCGCCTACATCTCCACCCAATACAACATCACCCCCCGCTGGAAAGTGGAAGCCGGCCTGCGCGCCGCCGCCTTCCTGATGTGGGGACCCTACACCGAATATCAGCTCAACGAGTGGTATGAAATCACCGACAAGAAAGAATACGGCGCCGACCAGCTGGTGGCGTTTTATCCCCACATCGAGCCCCGCGTCAACATCCGGTGGCAGGTCAATGAAAACGCCTCCATCAAAGCTTCCTACAACCGGATGACCCAGTTCGTCCATCGCGTCAACTTCTCCTCCATCAGCCTGCCCTTCGACCAGTGGATGCCCTCCTCGCCGCGGGTCAAACCCCAGATCGGCGATCAGGTGGCCGCCGGATTTTTTCATTCCGTGCCCACATGGCACATCGACTGGTCGGTGGAAGCCTTTTACAAGCGCATGGCCAATCAGCTCGAATTTCGGGACGGCTTTACGCCCGAACTCGACCGCGAAACCGAACTCGACCTCGTGGTGGGCCGCGGCGAAAGTTATGGCACCGAACTGATGGTCGAGAAAAAGCAAGGCAACCTCACCGGATGGATCGCCTACACCTATTCCCGAAGCTGGCGATATTTCGACAACCTCTACTCGAAAAAATTCCCCTTTTCCTACGACCAGCCGCACGACCTCTCCGTCGTGGCCCAATATCGCCTCTCGCCCCGATGGACCTTCGGCGGCACCTTCGTCTATAAGTCGGGCCGCCCCTTCACCGTGCCCACCAGCGCCTACCTCATCGAGGGGCAGCTCGTTTACGAATACACCACCCGCAACGGCTACCGCATGATCCCCTACCACCGCCTCGACCTCTCCGTCAACTATTACAGCCGCTTCCGCCTCTTCAAACGCAAGGTCCAATCGCACCTCAACCTATCCATCTACAACGTCTATCGCCGCAAAAACCCCTTCATCGTCTATTTCCCCATCGAAGGGAGCCCCACCGAAGGCCTCAAAGTGTCGCCGCAGATGATTTACATCTTCGACATCCTCCCGTCCATCACGTGGAACTTCAAACTCTAACCGCCGTGATGAAAAAGCTGCTCATCGCCCTCGGCCTGCTCGGCATCGCCGGCGCCTGCGAACGGCCCTATCCCATCGAAGTGCCCGTCAACACCGACCAACTGGTCGTAGAAGCCTACATCGAAAACAACCGGCCGCCGCTGGTCATCCTCACCCGCGCCGTCAACTACTACGACACCCTCTCGCCGCAAAAGCTCAGCAACCTCTTCGTCCACGACGCCGTCGTCACCATCACCGAAGAAGACGGCACCCGACACACCCTCGAACGCATCACCAAAGACAACTTCACACCCGACCTGATCCCCATGCTGGGCGCCTACATCAACGGCGACTGGCTCCCCTTCATGCTCATGTCCGACTCGCTCGCTTTCTACACCATCCGGGGCGCCGCCCTCCTCGGAAAGTCCCGTCACACCTACACCCTCGAAATCGTCCACCACGGCGACACCTTCCGCTCCCGCACCACCATCTCCGACCCGCCCGTGATCGACTCGTTCTCTTACCGGACCGACACCGTGGCGGAAACCGGACGGGTCCTCGTCTCGATGTATGCCCACCTCATCGACCCGCCCGGCGAAGACTACTATCGCATCTTCACCCAGACCAATCAAGAGCCCTTCTACCCGCACCCCGGCAGCTCCGTCTTCGACGACCTTTCCTTCGACGGACGCCCCCTCTGGACGGCATTCAGCCGCGGCTTCAGCCGATACGATTCCTTCGCCTTCGAAAACTTCTTCTTCGAGCCCGGCGACACCGTCACCCTCAAAATATGCCACATCGACCGCCGCGTCTATACCTTCTATCGCAACCTCGAATTTCACCTCCGCAACCGAGACAACCTCAACGCCACACCCATTTACATCCCCTCCAACATCGAAAACGGGCGCGGCGTCTTCGCCGGCTATGCCGCCGCCTACTACACCTATATCATCCCGAAATAAGCCGTTGTTTGGGCGTGCCCCTTCGGCCCTGACGGGCCTTCGGGTCGGGCCCCTGCGGGCTCGGCTGTCCGCCTCGGCCCGCCCACCATCCCACCCCACACCCTGCGCCACCCGCGTGGCTTCGACTCCGCTCAGCCAGCGGGTGTTCCCCACGGGCGGCGGTCCCTGAGCTTGTCGAAGGGCGGTCCGCCTCGCCTTGCGGCTCGGCGCCCTCCGGGCCCCTCACGCAACCCGCCGGCACCGTTCCCGCCGACGATCACTAATTTCGCACCCGACGAATCGGTTTTCCCCATGAAAGTCTCCCCATCGCAATGGCGCCAATGGTATGAAGACATGCTCTTCTATCGCCGTTTTGAAGAGAAGTGCGTCCAGCTCTACGGCCAGCGGAAAATCCGCGGTTTTCTCCACCTCTACATCGGCGAAGAAGCCGTGGCCACCGGCATCGCCTCCGCCCTCAAAGAAGGCGACAAGATGGTCTCCGCCTATCGCGAACACGTCCAGGCCATGGTCATGGGCGCCGACCCCAACGCCGTGATGGCCGAGCTCTACGGAAAAATCACCGGCAGCTCCAAAGGCAAAGGCGGCTCGATGCACATCTTCGACAAAGCCCACAACTTCTTTGGCGGACACGGCATCGTGGGCGGCCAGATCCCGCTGGGCGCCGGCATCGCCTTCGCTGAAAAATACCGCGGCACCGACAACGTCTGCGTCACCTTCTTCGGCGACGGCGCCGCCTTCCAGGGCGCCCTCCACGAAACCTTCAACATGGCGGCCAAATGGGAATTGCCCGTCCTCTTTGTCCTCGAAAACAACCGATACGCCATGGGCACCGCCGTCGAACGCATCAGCGCCGTCTCCGAATTGGCTCACCTCGGAAAAACCTACGGCATCCGCTCGGAAAGCATCAACGGCATGGACGTCCTCGACGTCTATCAAGCCGCCCGAAAAGCCGTCAACTACATCCGAAAACACCGCAAACCCTATTTCCTCGAAGTCAAAACCTATCGATACCGCGGCCACTCTATGAGCGACCCCGCCAAATACCGCACCAAAGAAGAAGTCGAACAATACAAAAAACAAGACCCCGTCGAACGGGTCAAACGCATCCTGTTAGAGAAAAAATACGCCACCGAAGACGACCTCAAAACCATCGCCCAGCGCGTCAAAGACCGTGTGGAAGAAGCCGTCCAATTCGCTGAAGCATCGCCCTTCCCACCCGCCGAAGAGCTATACACCGACGTCTATACCCAGCCCGACTATCCTTTCATCGACTGAAAGCTAAATTTGCCGCCCTTTATAGTGATTAATCGACACCTATGGTTAAGAAACGTTCACGTCCGCAACCCGAAGAAGTGGAATTTGAAGAAGTCCGCCCCGAAGAGGCTTCCGAAGGGCGGCTGATTGAATGGGTTACCGAGCATAGAGAAAAAATCGCCTACGTCATCGGCGGCATCGCCGTGGTGGTTCTCGGCTATTTCGCCTATCAAAACTTTGTGATCAAACCCAAACAGGAAGAAGCCCAGCAATATTTTTATCAGGCGGAACGCTACTTTCAGGCCGACTCGTTTCAGCAGGCCGCCTACGGCGCCGGCCCCGTGATGGGCTTTATCGACATCGCCGACGAATACAGCAGCACCGCCACGGGCAACGCCGCCAATCTCTATGCCGGCCTCTCCCTCCGCAACTTAGGGAAGTATGAGGAAGCCCTCGAATACCTCAACGACTTCAACCCGCCGACCACCATCACCGAAATCATCAAGGAGGGCGCCCTCGGCGACGTCTATGCCGAGCTGAAAGAATATCAAGAAGCGGCCGCCCACTACCAACGGGCCGCCACCCTGCAAGACAACGAAGTCTTTTCGCCCTTCTATCTTTTCAAAGCCGGCCTGATGAACGAACTGGCCGGCAACTACGCAACAGCCGTCGAACTCTACACACAGCTGAGCGAGCAATATCCCGAAGCTCCCA
>JALVCQ010000022.1 GCA_027009805.1 Bacteroidota bacterium | reverse complement strand
GGCCCAGAAAAGGTAGTCGAACATGGCGAACACGAGCGCCTGAGCGAAGTGGGTGGGCTGCAATTGGCGGTAATAGGCGCCCTCGGTCTCGGCAAGCCGGAGGGCGGGGACGTCGGAGAGCCCCTGGGCGGCCAGCCAGCCTTTCCAGCGGTTGTCGTGATAAGAAAAGAACGAGCCGTAGCCGTTGACCCAGAGATAGGGCGAGCGCACCCTGCGGAGGAAGATGGGGCGGCTGGTGTCGGGGGGGGAAGTGGCGCCGACGGCGTCCACGGCTGCGAGGATGGCCCGGTTGGTGTCGTCGAGCTGCATGGTGAGGCCCGTCCGGTAGGGCGTTTCGTCATTCTGGATGTAGATACGGCAGGCGGAGCGGGCGTCACCGGGGGAGACGGCTTCGAGGGTCACGGAACGGACGGTGGCGGGCAAGGAAATGTAGGGGCTGTCGAGCGAGTTAAGATAGAGGCGGAAGCTGTCGATCTGTTCAATGCCGTCGGGGTCGTCGGCATCCCACGTCAGCACCCAGACGGGAAATGTATAGGTGGGATACGGCACTTTTTGATTTCCGAAGGCGCTGGGGTAGGTCCATTCCGCCGATGGCGGGGAGTTTTTGAGCGGCAGGCGCAGGCGTGCGGGCGTGGGGTCCCGCATGCCTGCGTCATCGATACTTCGGACGTAGAAGATGACATCGGCGGTGTCGGCCCCCGGGGGCAGTTCAAAAAGGATGGTGGTGTCGGTGGTGCGGGTAAAGCGCCACGGGGTGGCGGTATCGCTGCGCCACTCGTAGCCGGTTACAAAACCGTCGGGGTCGTCGCCCCACCACGAGAGGAAGACCTGCGTTTGAAGGCGGTCGGCGCCCGACCGGACGATGGTGTCGGTCATCAGGTGGGTTTCGGGCGGATGGTTGACTTGCTTTCCCGGCAGCCACGGCTTTTCACAGCCGCCGGTCAGCACGGCTGCTCCGAGAATCCCGATAAACCATCGCATGATTGGGAGGCGGCGCCCGATTAAAGGGCCAAAGAAATAAAAATCAGCCCGAAAACGCCCACTACTGTGGGAACGAAGGTGCGCAGCCAATGGCCGGGCGGCTTGCGATAGCGATACGACCGGAGGGGGGCTTTCCACGGTTGGGTGTTGTAGATGGTGGCATTCCGCCCTTCAAGGTGGGCGTGTTGTCGGCCTTCAAAGAAGGAGACGGGCATCAGATAGACTTTCGCCAGGCGAAAACGGTCGGCATGCCAGCGGCATTCTTCTTTTGAGTCGTCCATCGGGCAGACCTTAAAATAAAAGGCCACGGACCGCCGGGGTTGTTCGGACGGCGACAGGGCCACTATTTGGTCTTTTCGCTGGATACTTGTCGGCAGCTCCGGCGTCCAGCGGTCCCGCACGTAGAGGACGGTTTGTGTTTTTCGGGGCAGGGGAAGATAGTCGGCGACGACGCCGTTTCCTTTCATTGGATAGACGATGGAATCGACTTGATAGGCGCTGTGATTGAGCCATAAGAGATAGGGCCGGTCGCCCGGATTGGCGATGGTGATTCGGGCATACCCGGCCGTCCAGAAGTCATAGGTCACCTGAACCGGAGAGGAGCCTTTTTTAACGGCCTCAAACTCATATACCTGATAATGCACCCGCGTGCAGGCACCGCCGATCAGCAAGAAAAAGAAGAGGGCTCTTTTGAGGCGCATTCAGGCATTAGATCTCGATCCGATTGGTAGGGTTTCCGGAGTCGGTATGGCAGGAGTTGCAATTGCCGCGGGTGATGCTTATCGGCATCATGCTCTGATTCCCGTTGGCACCCTCCGCCACAGGATAGAGGCCGCCGCCCCAGTCGATGGCGCGGGTGGTGTAAAAATTACCCCGACCGTCCACTTCCAGACGCAGCACCATGTTCCCCTGACCATTTGCGTCAGTATAAAGCGTCACGTATCCATTCGGTGCCGTTTCCTGACCGCCCGTTTTATAGACCGTTCCCGCCACCGTGAAATGGGGCGCCTCCCGATCGCTGCCGTCATGGCATTGCATGCAGTCTTTCCCCATGTTATGGCTTTCGGTGGAAGCGTGTGTGCTTTCCTTTTGCTCACCGCTTCCGTTGCGATCATCATCATCTCTATCACATTGCACGATAAAAACAAAAAAGCTCAGAGCTAAAGCCAGTATAGACGCCTTTCTCATAAAAATTATTCTTTGATGCATTGATGAATCAATGCTGGACTGGTGAATTGCAAAGGTATGTTCCCGCGACCGAATAAAAAGTTACCCATTGACTTCGATTCGGTCGGTGGGATTTCCGGAGTCGGTATGGCAGGAGTTGCAATTGCCGCGGGTGATGGAGGATGACATCATGGTGCGGGCCCCCCAGAATCCGTCAACAACCGGATAAAGGCCGTTGCCCCAGTTGATGGGGCGGTTGGTGTAGAAGTTGCCCCGGGCATCAACGGGGATAACGATGACCACATCCCCCTGGGCGCCGGAGCGGGTGTATAACGTAATCTTGCCGTTGGCTGCCACTTTTTCGCCGCCGGGCTTATAGACGGTGCCGGCCGCCGTAAAGCGGGGCGCTTCTGCGGTGTTGCCGTCGTGGCATTGCATGCAATCTTCGCCGGCATGGTGGCTTTCTTTGGAAAACCGCCGGCTTTCCACTATCCCTTCGTCTCCTTCTTTTTCACATCGGATCATGGCCAACAAGAGGACCAGCACAGCAAAGAAAGCAGACTTCTTCATATGCCCTTATTTCGTTAAGTCTGTAACGCTATACCCTGAATATTTATTGAGGTCCACCGAAAACAGCTGGTTGGTGGCGTTGTGTGCATTTTGCAGTGATTGGATTTCAAAGGTATATATCACGCCGGCTTTATCAAAAATCTGAAAAAAGCGCAGCATGCCGTTTTTTGGGGAAAAGAAAAGTTTGATTTTGAAGAAGTCCGCCGACTTGTCGTTGGGCGTCAATTCCACGAGGTCCCACGTCTTTCCGTCGGGGCCTTCTTGTCGGCCCATAAAGGCGTAAAGGAATTTTTCGCGGTATTCGTTCAACAGGTTTAAGGGGTTCATCTGGTTGATTTCGGGGCTGTATGCATCTTTGGTGATTTCTTTCAGTTCTTTTTGAATCACCCAGACGTGTCGGCCGTCGGCGACGATGAGCTGGTCGGGCATTTCCACCCGCATTTTTTTCTGCTTCAATTTCAAGTAGAGGGTGCCTGTCATGGTTTCTTTGAGGTCGTCCTGCCGGCTTTCAATGGTGTATTCAAAGTCGATGCGCGGGATGTTGATTTTCTTCAATTTGGCCGAGAAATGATCGATCATGGCAGCGGCTTTCCGCTGGGCGTCGGCGAGCGCCTGCGCCTGCAGGGAAAAGGCGGCGAGCCACAAAGACGCTGATAGAAGCAATAGGCGTTTCATCATGGGATATGGGGATTAAAATAATTGGTTGTCTTGCAATATTTGTTCCAGCCGTTGCCCGTCGGTAATAAGGACTTCCCTTCGGCTGTTATGGGCGGGGGCGGAGATGATTTTCAGTTGTTCGAGTTGCTCCACGATTCGGGCGGCGCGATTGTAACCTACTTTATAGCGTCGCTGAATCAGGGACGCCGACACCTGTCCGGAGCCGGCCACAAAACGGGCTACATCGGGAATCAGGGGGTCGAAATCGGCGTCTATCTCAGCGGCGGAGTCTTCGGCGTCTTCGATGACGGGCTCGGGCAGTTCAAAGGGCCGGTAAAAGCCGGGCTGGGCGCCGATAAAATTGACCACGCGTTCGACCTCGTCGGTGTCGATGAAGGCACATTGCAGGCGCGTGGGCACGGCACCGTCGAAATATAACATATCGCCGCGTCCGATGAGGCGTTCGGCGCCGTTGGCATCGATGATAGTGCGGGAATCGACTTTTGAGCTGACGCGAAATGCGACCCGAACAGGGAAGTTGGCTTTGATCACACCGGTGATGATGTTGACCGACGGCCGCTGCGTGGCCAGAATCAGGTGGATGCCTACGGCGCGGGCAAGCTGAGCCAATCGGGCGATGGGCTGTTCCACTTCCTTGCCGGCCCGCATGATCAGGTCGGCAAACTCGTCCACCACCAGCACGATATAAGGCATGTAATGGTGCCCTTCATCAGGATTCAGTTTTCGGGCGACGAATTTTTTGTTGTATTCTTTAATGGATCGGACTTTGACGGCTTTCAAGAGGGCATAGCGGTGGTCCATAATCTGGGTGAGCGAGTTCAGGGCGCCGAGGACATCCTCGGTTTCAGTGAGGATGGGCTCTTCGGCGTTGGGGAGGTGGGCCAGGAAGTGATTGGCCAGCCCTTCGTAGAGGTTGAGTTCGACCTTTTTCGGATCGACGAGGACAAACTTTACCTGTGCGGGATGCTTTTTGAACAGCAGGGAGGCAATGATGACGTTGATTCCGACGGACTTTCCCTGTCCGGTGGCGCCGGCGATGAGCAGGTGCGGCATTTTGGCGAGGTCCACGACAAAGGGGCGGTTGTCGATGGTGCGTCCCAGCGCCAGGGGCAGCTGTGCTTCGGAAGTGCGAAATTCTTCGGAGGCAAGCATGCCTTTCAGGCCCACAATTTGGGGGGTGGGATTGGGCACTTCGATGCCGATGGTGCCGCGGCCCGGGATGGGGGCGATGATGCGGATGCCGTGGGCGGCCAGGCTCAGGGCGATGTCATCTTCGAGGCTTTGGATTTTTTTCACCCGGATGCCCGATCGGGGCACGATTTCGTAGAGCGTCACGGTGGGGCCCACCGTGGCCCGGATGCGGTCGATTTCGATGCCGTAGTGCCGGAGGGTCTGGACGATGCGTGCTTTTCCCTCTTCGAGGTCCTGTCTGACTTTGTCGGGGTCGGGCGCGGGATAGTCGTTGAGCAGGTCGAGCGTGGGAAATTGGTAGTTGGGCAGTTCGGCTGTTTCGTCGTAGGGTTCGGTGACGACTTCCCCCTGCGTCGAATCTGCGGCCTGCGGCTCGGCGGGCGGCGCCAGCACTTCCATGGGGACGTCTTCTTCATCAGCTTCGTGCGGTTGGATCGGCGGTACATCGGGCGTTTCTGCTTGCGGTTCGTCGCTTTCATCCATCACCTCCTCAGAAACAACCGGAGCGGGCGGTTCTTTCGGCGTTTCCTCGTGATAGGTGCTGTCGGCTGTCTCGGGCTCGTCAGGAGAAGCTGATTCGTCTTTTGATGAGCCAGCAAGACGCTGTTTCCACGTTTCTATTTTTTGGCCGATGAGGCCCAAGCCTTTTCCGTATGCAAGACCAATGTAAAGCAACAGCCCGCCTCCTCCCACTAACAGAAACCCGCCCGTGCCCAGCACACCGCGCAGCCACCATTGCACGCGATAGCCCACCAATCCACCCGCCAACGGATAGACTTCATTAAAGAAAAAAGACAGCAGCGGCGGCAACACCAACAAGCCTATTAAGCCGAG
>JALVCQ010000021.1 GCA_027009805.1 Bacteroidota bacterium | reverse complement strand
TTTGTTTGCTGGACTATTTCCCGGATGACTTTTTGTTGATTGTGGATGAAAGCCACGTGACGCTGCCGCAGGTGCGCGGGATGTATGCAGGCGATCGGGCCCGCAAGAAGGTGCTGGTCGAACACGGCTTTCGGCTGCCGTCGGCGCTGGACAATCGCCCGCTTAACTTCGACGAGTTTATGAGCCTGATCCCGCAGGCCGTCTTTGTGAGCGCCACGCCGGGCGAGTTTGAGATCGAGCTGGCGGGCGGAGCCGTGGTCGAACAGATTGTCCGCCCCACAGGGCTGCTCGAACCCGAAATCGAAGTCCGGCCCACAAAAACGCAGATCGACGACCTGATTGCGGAAATCCACCGTACCGTAGCCCGCGGCCATCGGGTGCTGGTGACCACGATGACGAAGCGCATGGCCGAATCGCTCAGCCAATACCTTACCGACGTGGGCATCCGGACGCGCTATTTGCATTCCGACATTGACACGCTGGAGCGGGTGGAAATCCTGCGGGACTTGCGGCTGGGGGAATTTGACGTGCTGGTGGGCATCAACCTGATGCGGGAGGGGCTCGACCTGCCCGAGGTGGCGCTGGTGGCCATCCTGGATGCCGACAAGGAGGGCTTCCTGCGCTCTGAGACGGCCCTGACGCAAACCGCCGGGCGGGCCGCCCGCCACCTCGAAGGACGCGTGATCCTCTATGCCGATGAAATCACCGGCAGCATGCGGCGGATGATCGACGAGACCAACCGCCGCCGCAAAAAGCAGGTGGAATATAACCTCAAACACGGCATCCGTCCCCGCTCGGTCCGCACCGACCGGGCCGCTATCCTGCAACAGACCAGCGTGGTCGAGCAGGCGGGCGGAATGCCGGCATCAGCGGTGGGCGGCGGCCCGCCCGGCGTAGCAGCCAAAGAAGCCCGAAACGCGGCCGTCCAGCGGGCGATGGAAGAATTGTTGGCAACCCGCTCGCCCGAAGAAGCCCGCCGCACCGCCGAAGAACGCATGAAAGCCGCCGCCGCTCAATTCGATTTCGGCGAAGCCGCCCTCTGGCGCGATGTGATGTTTGCATTGCAGAAGCGACCGCAGTGAGCGAGGCTGCCGCCTGCGTGCTGATGGTTCAAGCATTTTTCAGCCACCGACTCAGCTCGGCGGGCAGGCGTGTGTGCAGGCGGAAGGTAGTCTCACCCGGCGGGCGGAGCCAGTAAAAATGATGCATGCCGTTGGTGATGCCCAGCACGTAGAGCGTAGGGCCTTGCAGATACTGCATGGCCTGAAACAGCACCGATTCGCTGAGGCGCACCGACGGTGCTTTGCATTCGAAGACGGCTCGCTGAACGCCGCCGCGGTCAAACACCGCCACGTCGTAACGCCCGCCGCCCGTGCGGGCTTCACGCTCCACGCTCAGCCATCCCCCCGGGATGCCGCAGTCTTCCACAAGGTGGGCAATCAGGTGTTGCCGAACCCATTCTTCGGGCGTGAGTGCCACCCATTGCCCCCGCACGCCGTCCCAGATGAGTTTTCGGTCTCCCTCCCGTCGAATCCTAAATTTGCGGGCTGGAAAATGAAGTGCCGGTAGTGCCTGCGGTTTCATTGGATGACATTCGGCGGCAAATCTCGGAAAAAAGTCTGGCGCCTGTTTACTTCCTCTATGGTGAAGAGCCCTATTTCATCGACTTGCTGACGGATGCTTTCGCCACCGAGGTCTTGCCGCCGGAGCAGTGGGACTTTAACCGCCACATCCTTTACGGCAAAGACGTGGACGGCCCCACCGTGGTCAATATGGCGCGACGGGCGCCTCTGATGGCCCACCGCATGCTGGTAATCGTCCGGGAAGCCCAGCAGATGAAGCGCCCCGAAGCCCTCGTCGAATACGTGAAAACACCCGTGCCCTCCACGGTCCTCGTTCTGGCATATAAAACCGACTCGACAAAAAAACTCGACCGGCGCACCGCCTTCTACAAGGCGCTCCACAAGCACGCACAGGTGTTTGAAAGCAAGCCGATGAAAGAATGGGAGGCGCGCAAGTGGGTGCGGACATACGTCGAACGGAAAGGCGGCAACATCTCCGCGGAAGCCGCAGCCGTGGTCGTCGATTATCTGGGCACACAGCTGAAACTGATCACCCAATATCTCGATCGCATTCTGGACCTTTCCGAAGCAAAAAACATCACCCCCGCCGACGTCCACGAACAGATGGGCACCCACCGGGAGTTTAACATCTACGAACTGCTGCGGGCGCTCTCCGACACCGCCGACGCCCGAGCCCTCCACATCGCCGAGCAAATCGGCCTATCCCGAACCATCACCTACTTGTTGCCCTTCTACCTTTCCACGCTCTATCAGCATTATGCCCGAGCCCGCCTGATGCATGCCGCACCCGATGCATGGCAGACGCTCAAAATCCCCCGCTGGGCCGTGGACCAATATCGGGCGCTTATCCGACGATACACCCCCGAACAGCTCGAAAACATCCTCACCTTAATCCACCATTACGAGCGCATCAGTAAAGGCATGGAGGGCCTCCGCATGCGTCCCGACGAGGTCCTGAAAGAATGCGTGCTCCGGATTGTGCATAGCTGAGAGAAGAAGGGGGGACTGACCTTCATTAGGGAGGTTTTTGCTGTTTTCTTGATTGGGGCGTGCCCCTCCGGCGCCGGTTGCCCGCTCGGCTTCGACTTCGCTCAGCCGGCGGGCGCGGTCGGCGCCTTCGGGTCGGGCCCCTGCGGGCTCGGCTGTCCGCCTCGGCCCGCCCACCATCCCACCCCACACCCTGCGCCACCCGCGTGGCTTCGACTCCGCTCAGCCAGCGGGTGTTTCCCACAGGCGGCGGTCCCTGAGCTTGTCGAAGGGCGGGCCGCCTCGCCGCAAGCGGCTCGGCGCCCTCCGGGCCCCTCACGCGAACCTTCCGCGGAGCCGGCCGCTTCCCTATGGCCTAAACAGGCGGCCGACTTTCAAAATCAAAATAAGAACCGGCCCGCATGAATGTCCATGCGGGCCGGTTCTTATCGATATGTTGACTGTGCCGGAGCCTTATCCTTCCAGCACCAGCCGGCGCAGATACCATCGGGCAACGGTATCATAGGCCAGCACAAAAAGGGTCGGAATCGAGGCGCCCCAGAAAAGGGCTTCAAAGAGCGGCCGCCACGCAAAAAAGCCCAGTAGGTTCAGCTCCGTGATGACGTAAAGCAACACGGTGAAAAAATACATCATATAGTAGGCGTATTTGTAAGGATCGAGGCGGGCCGCCCATTCCCAGAGGATGGCCGCCAACGTCCATTCCCGCACCATTTCCCACCACAGGCCGCTCCGTTCGGTGGCCCGTTCCCGGGCTTCCCCCTGTTGCGCCTCCGACAGGGTGGCAAAATCCATCATCGCACCGTAGCCGAAAATAAGCCGGTGGGCGAACAGATAAAACATCACCAATCCCAGCACAAACACCACTTCTTCCGGAATCTTCGGAAGCAACGCCCAGACCACCATCCCCGTCAGGATAAATCCTGTGGCGATGACGGTGGTCAGGAAAACGATCCACCAGATCCACTTTTGTGCGTTCATGGCTTACTGGTTTTGTTGGGATTGTTGGACCAGCGTGTCCACCGCGCTTTCCGTCTGCGGTGGGGTGGCGTTTTCCCCGCTTGCTCCCTGCGTATAGGCGGCAATGACGGTGTAAAGTGCATCCGCCAACGGGTGGGTGTAGGCCAGCGTGGTCAACACCACATCGCCTTCCTGCAACAACGCCGCCCCTTCTTTCAAAGGCACGATCACCGTAGTCACGGCCTGCGGCGGCAATTCGGTCTGTAAGGGCAGCCGATTCACCACGTAGGCCGGCTCCTGCGTATGGGTGCCGGGCGTGAATATGAAGTCGGCGCTTTCCATCCGAAGCGGCACCAATCCCGGGTTCAACACGGCAAATCCCAGCGAATTGGTGGCCGTGTCATAAGTGGTGCTTAACACAATCGGAGAGGCAGGCACGTTCTCCACCATGCGTATCACACGCGCACGCGTCAGGAAGCTGCCGCTTCCCCATCCTACTGCAAGCCCTAAGAGCAAGAGAAGCAGTAACAAAAAGTGAGGTCGTCGCATAATTTTTTTGGTTTTTATTGACTCTTGGCATTAAACAGAAATGTATCCAGCGGCGAAGAAGCGTCAAAAAGGCATATCCCGAAGGCTAAAATGACGCTCCGGCCGGGCCTAAGGGTGTCGAAAATACGGAAAGGCTGCCGAACCGGACAGTTTAGTACTGGTTATGCCGAAGTGTCCATCCACTCCTGAAACTGGGCGTGAAGCTCGGGCATTTCATAGAGTTTCTTTTTGCCGGCGGCCAGCAGCTTCAACTGGCGGCGGAGCAGGGCCAGATCGTAGAGTTCTTTGTCGCGGGTGGTGATGGGTTTCACCTGCGGCACCGGCATCGGGCGCCCTTTCTCGTTGATGGCCACGAAGGTGAAGAAGGCTTCGTTGCTTCGGAAGCGGGTGCGGTTGACGGCATTTTCCACGAACACCTCGATGTATATTTCCATGGAGGTCTTGAACGCCCGCACCACACGGGATTCGAGCACTACGGTGTCGCCCAACCGGATGGGATGTTCGAAGGAGACGTTGTTGACGGCCACCGTCACGCTGGGCTGGTTGGAATGCTTCTGGGCGGAGATAGCCGCGCAGATGTCCATCCAGTGCATCAGCCGCCCGCCCATGAGGTTGGTGAAGATGTTGGTGTCGTTGGGAAGGACGATCTCGTGCATGATGACGAGCGAGTCGGCGGGCGTCTTGTAATGCGCGGACGGATCGGGAACCATGGCGATGATAAAGAAGAAATAAAAGTCGGAGTGGCGGGATTCGAACCCGCGACCTCCAGACCCCCAGTCTGGCGCGCTAACCGGGCTACGCTACACCCCGACATCGCAATCAGCGGCTGCAAAATTACGCCGCCCCGAATGAATAAGGGTAACGTTGAGAAGATTTCCGGCGCTCGCCGTAGCCGTGGAGTCGTTTTGGTCTAAAGCATTGATTCGTCAATAAGCAGCTCGGCGATTTCCTGAGCGGCGTGGGGGCGGGCGAGCTGGTGGATGTGGTGGGCGAGTTGGGCTCGGAGGGCGGGGTTATTGAGAAGGTTGTGGAGGGAGGCGTGGAGGTTGTGGGGGAGGGTGTGTTCGGGCACCATCAGGGCAGCGTGGTGCTGGACGAGGAATTGGGCGTTGCGGGTCTGGTGGTCTTCGGCTACGTGGGGGGAGGGGATGAGGATGGCGGGCCGGGCGGTGACGGCCAGTTCGGCGAGGGTGATGGCGCCGGCGCGGGCGATGACGATGTCGGCGGCGGCGTAGAAGTCTTCCATGCGGTCGATGAAGGGGATGGCGCGGACGGTGGGCGGGAGGGGGGCGGGCGGGGTGTAGCGGCGGCCTGTCTGCCATATCCATTGCACGTCGGGGAAAGCCGACTGAT
>JALVCQ010000020.1 GCA_027009805.1 Bacteroidota bacterium | reverse complement strand
GATATCAACGGCATCGGAGTGGGCGAGGAGCGCATCGAAGCTGTCGAAGGCTGGTACGTCAAAGGCCTGACGGGCGCGGGCGCGCCGTTCGGGATCGACGTCGAAGACGCCGCTGACGGTCACTTCGGGAATTTTAAGCAGATTGCGCAGGTGAATCGTGCCCAGATGGCCCACGCCGGCCAAACCTATACGAATGGGAGCGGGCATCTACGGGCGGGCGGTTTTGTTGCGATGCCGCATCACCTCGGCCTCGTGATGAAAAATGATGCTTTCGGCGATGTTCTTGACCTGATCGCCTACCCGCTCCAGCTTGCGCACAAACGACACGCAGGTGATGATATAGGGCAGGTCGTCGAGGTGTTTCCTTGCCAGCCGAACCGCCACCTGGTGGGCTTCCCGATTTTTGGCGTTCAGAAAGGCATCTTTCGGAAACACATGCCGGGCCAGCTGGGTGTCGCCTTTCTCAAAGGCCTGCGACACGTCATCCAGCATGTGGATGGCCTTGGAAAACATCTCCGGAATCCCGAATGCTTCCAGCATCTCCGTCGAAATCCCTTGATGGAACTCTTCCATCAGTCGGGCGATGCTCTCGGCATGGTCGCCGATGCGTTCCAGGTCGGTGGTCATCTTTAACACCGACAACACAAACCGCAGGTCGGTGGCCACCGGGGCATACAGCGCCAGAATGTTCTCACACTCCCGATCGAGCATCAACTCCATCGCATTGATGCGGTGTTCGGTGGAAAAGATGACTTCGATTTCTTCGATGTTTTTTTCGACCACGCATTCCCGGGCCCGCACGAACTGGTTTTTGACCAGCTCGATCATATCCACCGTGTCGGCACGAAGCTGCTGGATGGCCTTTTCCTGATTGGAAATGAGTTTGTTCATAAGCTTGATTGATTATCCGAATCGGCCGGAGATATAGTCTTCGGTGAGTTTTTCCCGCGGGTGGGTGAAGATGTCGGCTGTGGGGCCGTATTCAATCAATTCGCCCAGGAAGAAAAAGGCGGTGCGGTCGCTGATTCGGGCCGCCTGCTGCATGTTGTGGGTCACAATCACGACGGTGAGGTCTTTTTTGAGGGCCAGGATGAGCTTTTCGATTTTGGAGGTGGAGATGGGGTCGAGCGCCGAAGCCGGCTCGTCCATCAGGATGACTTCCGGGCGCACGGCCAGCGCCCGGGCGATGCAGAGGCGTTGCTGTTGGCCGCCTGAAAGGGCCAGCGCATTCTTGTCGAGGTCGTCTTTGACCTCTTCCCAGAGGGCAGCCTGATGCAGGGCCTGCTCGACCGACGCCTGCAACACCTTCCGATCGTTGACGCCCTGAATCCGAAGCCCGAATGCGACGTTGTCGAAAATCGACTTGGGAAAGGGGTTGGGCTTCTGAAACACCATCCCGACTTTTCGCCGCAGCATTTCCACCTGCACCGACCGCCGATAAATCTCTTCGCCGTTGAGACATACGGCGCCGAGGTGCCGAAAGCCGTCGATGTAGTCGTTCATCCGGTTAAACATCCGCAGGATGGTGGACTTGCCGCATCCCGACGGGCCGATGAAGGCCGTCACCTGTCGGTCGGGGATGGTCAGTGAGACGTTCTTGATGACGTGTTTGTCGCCGTAATACACGTGAAGTTCTCGGGTTTCCAGCTTGGCCGGAGGCGTTTCGGGGGCTACCATTTCAGTTTCTTTTTCCATCGATAGCGGAGCATCACCGCCGCGCCGTTGAGCAGGAGCGTCATGCCGAGCAGCACGATGATGGCTGCAGCGGCCGTGATCCAGAACTCGGGTTGTGGGCGGGACGTCCAGTTAAAAATTTGAATGGGCAAGACGGTGAATTTAGACCAGGGCGAGTCGGGCACAAAAGAAATGTAAGTCAGCGCTCCGATGATGATGAGCGGCGCAGTCTCGCCGATGGCGCGGGACAGGGCCAGGATGATGCCCGTGAGGATGCCGCCGAAGCTCGCCGGCAACACCTGATGCCACACGGCTTGCCAGCGGGTGGCGCCCAGCGCATAAGCGCCTTCCCGGACACTGCGCGGCACCGCCCGCAGGGCTTCCCGAGCCGCCAACACCACCACCGGAAATATCAGCAGCGCCAGCGTGGCCGCACCGGCCATCAGCGTATTGCCCCAGCCGAACCACCGACTGAAAACTTCCAGCCCCAGAATGCCGTAAATCACCGACGGAACACCCGCCAGACTGGCAATGTTGACCTCAATGATCGACGCCAGCCGCCCTTTTTTCATAAATTCTTCGAGAAAAACCGCCGCCGCAATGCCCAGCGGAATCACGAAAAGCGCCGTGAGCAGGAAAATCCACAACGTGCCCACCTCCGCCGGTAAAATGCCCGCCTTTTCCGGAAAACGGGAAGGAAAACCACTCAGAAAATCGAGGCTGAGCCGCTGAACGCCTTTGAGAAAAATATCGACCAGAAAAACGCCCAGCACCACGATGCCCAGCCACGTGGTGACCATGCCATACAGCCGGAAAAGCCCTTCCAGGAGGCGTTGGGTCCGAGCAGACATCAGGGGGGCCGCTTCTTTACTGCAATAATAGGAGTTGTTGGAGCGCCGGAGGGTGAAAAATCATTTGGAAGAGACAACTCATGGCCGCCCACCGGATGGCCGGGATTGCATGAAAAAAACAAGGAATAGCATGGAGTGCCGGTTTCTAAGCCTCCTCACGACGAAATTGAATAGTCGGATGGTCGGCATGAATGGGAAGTAGGGGGGCACCTCAGCATGGGAATGACCGACGATCAAAGAAAATATTGTTAAACTTGCAGGAGAATTAAAAGGCAGAAGTTATGAATACCCATATTCACGATGCAGTAGCTTACCGAAATGGCTGGGACATGGCCTACAAGGCCGGTGTGATTGGCTTAATTTCGATTGTTTTGAGTCTCCTTTCTTTTCTGGTTATACCGGGAATGTTGGCAGGGATAGGTGCCGTGGCGGCGTTGATTATGTGGTTGGTGGCACTATACCGCTTGTCTCAGGGATACAATGACCCGACGTTGTTCCGTTACAGTCTTTGGGCGTTGATTATAGGCGTTGTAGGTGGGGTCGTTTTAGGAATCGGATTGGTGCTTGCAATGGGAGCCAGCGCTGCCGTTATCGAGTCGGCTTCTGAAATTCAGAATGAGGCCATAGCCGAAGCAGGAGGAATAGCTATGCTGACTTCGATGGGAATTTGGGCCGTCCTCTTTCTCATCCTGTTTTTGGCCTCGGCGATTTTGCAGGCCCTCGTATATTGGAGATTGGGGAATTATACAGATAACGTGTTGTTTAAGATAGCTGCTGTGCTTGTATTCTTTGGCGTGGGCGGGATTCTGGCCTATGTGGGCGCGCTTGTTGAAGGGAATCAGCGGCGGAAGGAATCATTGCCGGCTACTTAAATGTAATGGGAGTGAGCGGTCCGGAAAGGTAGTTTTTTCAGGATAAAGGAAACGCCAGAGGAACCGCCAGCACTTTTTCCATCAGCCGCGGGAGGGGATAGGTGTGGATTTCATCGATGGGGACGAGCCGCCCTGCGGGGATGGCCAGCGCGGCAAGTTGGTCGGCGGGCAGGTGCACGTCCCAGAGTGCGGCTTGAATGCGCCGGTGGGTGAGCACGTGCGTCAGGGTCGCTGTCGGTTGTGCCGGGCGCGGATAAGGCACGGGTGCATTCTTGGGATGGTAGGGAAAAAGGTAAAGCCCTTTCCATAATGAATCGCCGTCCTGCCGAACCAGCCATATTCGACGGCCGTCGGTGAGACGATACATGTCGATGGGCATGGCCGTGGGCTTGCGGCGCGCTTTTCGGCGGGGATAATCGGTGGGCCGGCCTTGTTGAAAAGCCATGCACCACGGCTGCATCGGGCAAGTCTCGCACCGCGGGCGCGGTGTGCATTGCAGGGCGCCGAACTCCATGAGAGCTTCATTGAAAAGGCGGGGCGAAAGGTGGCGGAGGAAAAGTGCGCCCAGATCACGGATACGTTGAATGGCCGCCGGCGTGTCGATGGGCATTTCCAGCGCAAACCAGCGGCCCATCACCCGCCGCACGTTCCCGTCAATCACCACGTCGGGCCGATTGAAAGCTATCGCCCGAACAGCCGATGCGATGTATTGCCCGATCCCTTTAATGCGGAGCAGGGCCGTCCGATCGACGGGAATCTTCCCCTGGTGTTCCTGCACCACCTGCCGCGCGCCTTCCAACAAATTGAGCGCCCGGCGGTAATAGCCAAGCCCCTGCCATAGGTTCAGGACTTCCTCCTCCGAAGCTTCCGCCAGCTGATGGACGGTCGGATATTTCTCCAAAAAACGCCGGTAGTAAGGCATGCCCTGCTCGATGCGGGTCTGCTGGAAAATCACCTCGGCCAGCCAGCACTCATACGGATCGTAATGTTGCCGAAAGGGCAGCGGCCGCCGATGCTGCTCGAACCATGCCGCCAGTTCTCGGGCGAGATGCGGGATGTGGACTGCTTTGTTACTTTTGTCCGCCACGTGGAAACCGTTGATTGTTGTTCGATATGCGTGCCAAGTATAAAACCTTCTGGGGGATTATGTTGACGGCTGTGGCCGTGATGGCCGTGGGGTTGTGGTGGTGGATGACCCGCCCCCAACAGCCCGCATCCGCCGATGCCGTGCAGGCGGCGGAAGGGGCGCCTGCATGGGTCGAACAACAGGAAAAAATATTCCTGGCCCACCTGAGCGATTCCTTACAGGCGGCCTACGACTCATTGACCATGCCGGTGCAGCGCGCCCGCTTCTGGGAACGCAACGGCGCCCTGCCGCTTGCCGGATATTACTATTATCAAGCTGCGGCGGACCAGCCGGACACGGTCTGGTTGCGTCGCGCCGGCGAGTATTTGTTTGAAGCCGGCCCCCTCCTCGACGACAGCACGGCTGTGGGATGGGCGGCTCAGGCGGCGATGGATGCCTTCGACCGGCTGCTGAAAGTGCGCCCCGGCGACCTGAACAGCCGCGCCCGAATGGGCGCCCTGCTGGTCGAGTCGGGCACCGATGTGATGAAAGGCATCGGCTACCTGCGCGAAGTGCTCGACGCCGACCCCGACCACCCGCTGGCCTTGCTGTATCTGGGCGTGTTGTCGATCCGGTCGGGACAATATCAAAAGGCCCGAGAGCGATTCTTGCATTTATTAAATTTGCAGCCTCAAAATCCGATGGTGCATTATTACCTCGCGCATATCTATCAGGTGTTGGACAGTCCACAACAGACCGTTCTTCACCTCGAAGCATGGAAAGCGGATGTGCAAGACCCCCAATTGCGCCTGCAAATCGATTCATTGATTCAACAGCTCAAAAAATAGCATCTCATGCCCTGTGGACGGAAGCGAAAATTACGAAAGGTTAAGCGTCATAAATTCAAAAAGCGGCGTCGGAAAAATCGGCATAAGAAGAAGAAAGTGTAGGTGAAGGCGGGAGGCGGGTAGCGCCGGCGGGCGCAGCGTGTGAAAATCCTTTTTGTTGTGGTTGAGCGACGGTTGGTTATAGGAGAACGTGCGGGTAAAATCGCGGTGTTGGAGGATGGCAAGGTGGTGGAAGTGTATCCCCTCGAAGGCCATACCGCCGGCACGCTATATCGGGAAGGGACCATTGTGATGGGCACGGTGAAAAAGCTGATGCCTTCCATTAACGCGGCTTTCCTGGATATCGGTGCCAAGGTCAAGGCTTTTTTGCACTATCAGGACCTGGGTCCGCATGCCGCCTCATTGCTGAAACTCCATGGCCTGCTGCAGAAAAAGAAAAATATCCATCCGGACCTGTCTAATTTCTATCCGCCGGAGTCGTTTCCGTTGCGCGGCAAGATTACCGACGTGCTGGAAGTGGGCATGAAACTGCCGGTGCAGGTCGAGAAAGAGCCGATCGCCACGAAAGGCTATCGGGTCAGTATGAAATTGTCGATCCCGGCCCGCTATCACGTGCTGATGCCGTTTTATTCGATGGTGCGCGTCTCCCGCCGGATCGAGGAGGAAAGTGAACGCAAACGCCTTCAGCGGGTCATCCGCGGGCTCTTACCGCCCCGTTTCGGCGCCATCGTCCGCACCGCCGCCGCCCATCGTCCCATTACCGAAATCGAAGAAGATATCCGGGCCGCACTCGACCGCTGGGCCGGGGTGATGGAGCGAATGAAAAAAGGCGAACACGTCCTTTATAAAGAAGACAGCTTACTCGACCGCTATCTGCGGGACCTGGTGAACGAAGATGTCACGGAAATTATCACCGACAGTCCCAAACACGCGGTTTTTGTCGAGGAGTGGCTGCGGGTCAACGCCCCCCATAAAAAAGGCATGGTGGTGTGCCGGAAAGAGCAGGACGTCTTTAAGGAGGAAGGAATTGAGGTGCAGCTGAATGCCCTTTCGCAGCGAATCGTGCGCTTTGAGCAGGGGGGCTACATCGTCATGGACGAAACCGAAGCCCTCCATGTGTTTGACGTCAACAGCGGAAGCCGCAACACCTCCAAGCAAGGACGGGAAGAGACGGTCCTGGCCATTAACCTGCGGGCGGCGGAGCTGATTGCCCAGATATTGCGCCTGCGGGACATCGGCGGGCTGATTGTCATCGACTTCATCGACATGGATAAGGCCGAAAACCGGCGAACGCTTCATAAGAAAATGGAAGAATTTATGAAGCGGGACCGGGCCGCCCATACCATCCTGCCGCTATCCCGGTTCGGGCTGATGCAGATCACCCGCCAGCGAAGCCGGGAAAGCCAGGAAGTGGGCCGCTCCGAAAAGTGTCCGCTATGTGCCGGCACCGGCGAGATCGTCCCCATTATGGACGTGGTGGAAAGCATCTATCACATGCTGCGCCGGCGGCGGGGTTTCTTCCATACGATCAAGGTCCATCCTTTTGTCAGGGCCTACCTCCTGCGCGGGGTGCCTTCCCTGCGGACGCAATGGCTGTGGCGGCTCCGCAAATGGCTCCGCCCCGTTGAAGACGAAGAAACGCCCATCAACGCCTTCCACTTCGTGGAATAGGCACCTAATGAATCACCACCCGGATGTTGAAGGTCTGCCGTGCCGTCCGGGCTTGAAGGTAATAGATGCCTTCCGGAATGGTAGGCAGGTTGAAATAGACCCGCGGACGGGAGGCCGACAATATTTTATACGCGATCACCTGCCCTGTAAGGTCATATAGTCCGGCCCAAACAGGTTTTTCCAGAATTTTGCTGCCGGCGGACACAAAAAAGCGCCCACTGTTGGGATTGGGATACACCCGCACCGCAGCCGTGGTGTCGGACTCTTCCTGCGCGGGGGCATCATAGGGCCACCATGCAAAAATGCCGGTTGTCAGCAGAATGGTAACTAATCGATGCATAGGCGGTTCATTTTTGTTGGATGGTAAGCAGGGTGGAATGCGTGGCATTTGAGGTGACATATGTCAATAGATACACCCCGGGGCGCGCGGAAACATCCCATCGAAAACGCCGCCCCGCCGGCACGCGACGACGGGCAAGCTGCTGGCCCGTCAGCGAGCTAAGGATAAGCTCGCCGGACGATTCCGGTTTGATGCCCAGGATGCGACCTTCCCGACCCCATGCTTGTAAGGGCGAAACAGCGGCGGAGGAAATGCCGGTGGGCGTGGAGGAATAGGCCCACACCGAAACATCATCGAGGTAAAAACCATCATCTTCCACGTAGGCGTCACTTTGAAAGCGGAATCGAAGCCGGATGCTTTTCCCCAGCCAGTCGTTGAGAGAGATGACTTCCCGCGTCCACTCATCCTGATGTCCCGTGTAACCAGGGGCGTTGCCCGCCTGAACCATTTGTTCCCCACACAGCGGATGCCATCCGGATGTGCCCGATTCCTTTACTTCCACGTAAATGAAGTCGTAGTTGGTCTCCAGATGCCATCGGGCCCAGAACGTCAGCCAGGCATCAGTGGCATTGCTTAAATCAATGTTGTTGTTATATTCCAGCGTGGTGTTCTGGTTGGGAGAATAGGTGCCGAAGGGAGACTCGGTCACGCTGGACAGCGGCGAATGATAGGCGGAGAAAATGAGGCCCCATCCACCGGTATTCCATGCATTCAGGTTGTTGAACGGCTCACCGACCAGCATCGTGGGCAGACCGAACCGCACTTCAAACGTGTCGGTGAGGACGTAAGTACCGAACTGCCGACGGATACCATAGCGGAGCGGCGTCCCCAATGCCGGCGGGCCGCTGATGGAGTAAGTCACCGAATCCGGAATGGGCGTGGCCGTGCTGTTCATCGGGTAGCGCTTGGGGGTGGTGTCAACGGTAAGTGCCGGTGACAGGGAAAAGAATTGAACAGAAGCGGAATCGCTCTGAAGCCCCAGCGGAATCACCTGATAATAAAAGGACCCGGACGCGGCGGTGATTGCCCGTTCGGGATGGTGTTCCACCGTTGCGTAGGAATGCACGCTCAGCAGGGCAATGAGGTTCATCCACCGCGTTTGCCGACAAAGCGGAAGAATATCCGCCGCTGCCGGCCAGAAACCCTGTTGTGGGCTGCCTACTTCGGGCGTCATGGCGAATATCTTGGGTTTGGAAGTGTCGCCGTACATCCAGTCGTCCGAATCGCCGTTGACGATATAGCCCACCGTCTGGTCGCCTGTGCCGTATATGTAGTGGTTGTGTCGGGTCATCTCACGGGCCAGCGACTCATAATAGGTCGAGTCGGGCGTTAACGAGTCGGCCGTGAAACCCCACGGATAGATGAGCAGATTACTGTAAGTATGGTAGTTAAGGGCGATGAGGAATGTGTCGGACAGGCACAGTGCCCGCACGGCCCGGGTCTCCGGTTCGGAGAAAGGGGCGGGGCCGCGGTAAACTTGCGATGAAGGGTTGTTGGATGATCCGAAGTTGTCGTAACCCCAGTGGTGGCCGTAGTTGCGGTTCAGGTCCACGCCGAAGATATTGCCGCCGTTGTTGCGGCGGTTTTTGCGCCACATCCCGCCCCCTTGCGGATATTGCTGCTGATTGTAATAATAGCCGTCGGGATTGACGCAAGGAATGATGTAGATCTCCGTGTGATCGACCAGCCATTGAATCGCCGGATTGGAATTGTATCCTTCCAGCAAGGAATACATGAAATAAATAAGCTGCGAAACGCCGGCCGGCTCGCGGGCATGATGAAGCGCCGTCAGCAACACAGCCGGCTCGTTTTCGTTGGAATTGGGGTGGTCGGATATTTTTACGTAATAGATGGGCCGTCCTTCGTGGGTGAGAAATGTGTCGATGGCGGCCTTTGCGGAAATCAGGTTGGGAAACCGGGCGGCCATGGTGTCGAGGTGAGCGTAAATCTCTTCGAGGGTAAAATATCCGCCCATGCTGCCAAGGCTGAAACCTTGCGGATCGGGCCATGGCAGACCGTAAAACGAGTCCACAAAACAGCCGTTCTGCGAGGCGGCGGCTTCTGCAAGAGCCGCCTCGTTGCGTGCTTGATAATAGGCGGCAAGATCGTCGATCAAGATGGTCACTTCGGCGCCTGCCTTGCGAAGGCGCTTGACGTCGGACTCCGACAGCGGCCCCTCCCAATGATACGGCCCCCTTCGGATGCCGTCTTCCCACGGAATCCCTTTCGTCAAAACAGCATGGTGGCGGGCGGCGCTCCATGCCACATCCGCCTGCACGAAACGTTCCAACGCCGATTGCGCAAAAGCGGTAATAAAAAAGGGCAGGGCGGAAAAAAGAAAGAGGATGCGTTTCACGGTCATAATTTTGCCAAATTTACCATGTTCATTCTTAACCTTTAACGATGCGGACGGCGCGAAGAATATGATGGTTTCGTGCCACGCGTTGAACAAACCATAACACATAATGAACATCCACCACAATGGTTCGGCTGGTGGCGGGAATGTAATATAAATCACTGACTACGCCTTCCCAGTTGCTGTCAAAAGCCACGCCCACAAGATGTCCTTGACCATCAAGCACGGGGCTGCCGGAGTTGCCGCCGCTGATGTCGTTGGTGGTGATGAAGCACAACGGAAGCGTTCGGGAATCTATTCCATACCGGCCGAAGTCTTCATGTTGAAGAAAGTCGATGAAGCCCACGGGAAGGCGATAGTCCGGAGCATCCGGACGGTGTTTCTCCAGAAGCCCGTAATGCGTCGAATACCAGCGATAATGAACAGCATCGGCCGGTGTGTAGCCCGCAATATGTCCGTAAGAGAAACGCAGGGTTCCGTTGGCGTCGGGATAGAGTGTGTCAATTTTTTCCATGGAAAAGTAGAGGTCCCGGTAATGCGCGCTGAGCTTGTTGAGAAGTTGCTGACTTTTTGCATAACGAGGACGGATTTGCTCGACGTAAAACCCATATAGATCATAAAGAAAAGATAGAAAGTCATCCTCGCGTAACGCTGCATGCGGGTTGCGCGTCCATTTGCGGGCCAGGGCCGTCGAAGACATCATGAACACCGACGAATGGCCCATCATCTCTTTTAAGCTCAACGTAACATAAGAAGGCGGTCGGTGCGCGATTTCTTCTCCGAGATAGCGGAAAAATATTTTTTGAAATTGCTTTTCGGAAGGGAAAACGGCTTGTGCTGCCGGATAGGGAAGGGCATATCGATGGGAAAGTTCCCGCATAATGCTGTCCAGGTCCGGCCGGTGCCGGTGGGTGTTCCATAAGTGCGCCAGCCCGCGTCCGAGGATCTGAATCTCAAGGGACGGACGTGCAATCGATTCATAATCATTTTGAAGCTCGCGAAAAACGGCTTTCCACGCAAAGTCCTCAATATTTTCCCCTTCCACGGCGGGCCGGATGATCTCCCGCATCAGCGGGCGTAGAAGCGGCTGAGAAAAGAACCACGATAGGAAATGATATTCAACAGCCACGGGGGCTGCATAGTGAATGGCTGACCCCAGCGAATCAAAAACCCAGCTTTTATACGGGGCGTGGCGCCTCACCCACCCAGACAGGCGAGCAGCCTCCTTCATTTTGGCGTCCAGAATATGATAGCGGAAGAAGCCTTCCTGTTGCCCTACGGTATATTTATGAAAGTTGGAGGCTTTGGCATACCGGTCGGCCAAATCCAACGCATCTTGTGGACTCGCCTCCATGGCGGCTTCAAGGGCCTCCACGATCTCCCGGGTGATGGGAATATAGGCCGGATTGACGCAATATTGGAGAAGCGCCACTTCGTGTGGCGGTGCATATCGATTGGTCTTCCCGGGAAAGCCCATGACCATGGTAAAGTCATGCTCCGCTAATCCTTTCAGAGAGATGGGAAGAAAATATGATGACCGGTAAGGGATGTTCTCCGGAGAATACTCCGCCGGATAGCCGCTGGTGTCCACATACAACCGCAGAAATGCAAAGTCGCCGGCATGACGCGGCCACATCCAGTTGTCTTGATTGCCGCCGAACTTCCCAATGGAAAGCGGCGGCGCCCCCACCAGACGGACGTCCTGAAACTCCTGATAGATCATCAACAAATATTGCCGCCCGTTGAAAAAAGGACGGACTTGACCTTTGAGGCCTTTAATCGCCAACCGCTCTTCCCATTTCGGAAGCTCGGCCCGCACCACCGAGTCGGCCACGAGGCTGGTGGCCAGCCGCTTACCCAGACCTTCCGGATATTGCTGAACGGCCGAAAAAGCATTCGTCACGTCTTCAATGCGAATGAGCCGCCGCGCCCATAGATATTCATTGGGCAGCTCCTCCCGATAATGGCGGGCCCAGAAGCCGTCGCGATAATAGTTGTGGGCTTCCGTCGAATGGTCGGTCAGCAGGTCCGATACGCAATGGTGATTGGTGAGCACCAACCCGTCGCCGGAGATCAGGCTTCCGGTGCAAAAACCACCGATGGACAGCACGGCGTCTTTGAGAGATGCCCGGTTGATGCTGTAAATATCTTCGGGCTCCAGTAGGCAGCCGGCCTGCCGGAGCCGTTCGCTCAGGACAGACTGAATCTGCGTGGGCAACCACAGCCCTTCATCGGCATAAACGCCGGTCGTTAACAGGATGGCTGTCAACCAGCCGGATAGGATACGGTGAATGGGCATAGGGGGGTGCTTTAATGTTGGAAAACAGGAGCCTTCTCATAACGCAATCGGCCTTTTACCCAGGTGTGGGTGACCATGCCGTGAAGTCGTTCGCCGCCGAGCGGTGTCCAGCCGCATCGGTAGCCGATGTTGTCGGATGATACCGCAAAGGGCTGATCAGAGGCCAAAAAGCAATCGGCCTGATAGCCTTCCCGAATGAAGCCCTGATCAGACAGACCGGCGATCTGCGCCGGCCGGTGGGCAAAAAGGAAAGGCAGAAGCTCCATAGGAAACACGCCTTGCCGGGCCAGCGTCAGGAGCACAGGGAATGTGTGTTGCACCATCGGCATTCCCGAGGGCGACTGCCAGTAAGGACGTTGCTTTTCTTCCATGGTGTGGGGCGCGTGGTCGGAGCCGATGGTGTCGATGATTCCTTCGCGAACGGCTTCCCGAAGGGCCGCCCGATGATGCGGGGCTTTAATGGCCGGATTGCATTTGATGCGCCATTCGAGCCGGTCGAAGTCGTCAGCGGAAAACCACAGATATTGAGGGCAGGTCTCGATGGTCAGTTCGGGATAGGTGGGTTTGACGGTGCGCAGGTAGGCCGCTTCGTCGGCTGTGGAAAGGTGAAGCAGATGCAGCGGCGCCCGATGGGCGCGGGCCAGCGAGACGATGTAGCGGGTGCTTTTGAGACATGCTTCGGCGGGACGCACCAGCGGATGGATACGAAACGGCGGTTGGTCGCCGTATTGGGTGCGGAGGCGTTGGGTGTTTTGCTGGATGATGGGCTCATCTTCGGCGTGGACGAGCGTGCGTACGCCGGCGGCAAGGACTTTCTCCAGCGCCCGTTCGTTGGTCAGCAGCAGGTTGCCGGTGGTGGAACCCAGAAAGACTTTCACGCCGGCCGCCAGGCCTTCTTCCACGGCCCAAAGACATTCGTCGGCGTTGTCATTGGTTAAGGCAATGTAGAAATGGGTGTGGGTATGGGCCGTCTCCGCTGCCAGCTGGTGCTTGCGGCGCAGTTGCGTTCTATCGATGGTGGGCGGGTGCGTGTTGGGCATGTCGAAGACCGTGGTCACGCCGCCGGCCAGCGCCGCCAGCGACTCACTGCGCAGATCACCCTTATGCGTCAGGCCCGGCGTGCGGAAATGCACATGCAGGTCGATGATGCCCGGGAAAAGAAAATGACCGTCCGCTGCTATCTCTTCGACCCGATAAGGCACGTCGATGTTGGGGGCGATGCGTTCGAAGCGGCCCTTCCGAATGAGCACATCGGCATATGTAACGGCGCCTTCATTAACAATGCGGGTGTTTTTAATGAGCCAGGCGCACATGAAATCCGGTCAGATCATCAGGGGCATGCTGAGCATCATGTGCCGATAGCCTTGTGGCGGCTCGGCCGGCTCGAATACGATGGGCTTCTGGTTAGACAGGACTTTCATCAGGGCCGTCTCGCCGTCGATGGCCGAGATGATTTCCAGCAGCCCCTTCCCCTGGAAGGCCACCTGAAAGTCATCAAGGTTGCCCTGACAACTCAGCCGCTCTTCACCGGAGGTGTTGAAGCCGATGTCTTCACCGCGAATCGTCATTTCGTTGCCGCGAATAGTAAAGCGGATAGTGGAATGGTCTTTATCCGTCAGGATAAGAACGCGACGGATGGCGGCGGCCAACTGGTTGCGATCGACTTCCACATGATGGGGCAACTCGGGCGGAATGGCCACCCGATATTCCGGAAAACGCTTGTCCAGCAGGCGTGTATAGACTTCGATGCCGTCGATCGTAAAGCGGGCATAGCCCTGGTCGTGCTCGATGGTCACCGGCGATTCGCTTTCGCCGAAGAGCCCTTTGAGGTAGAGCACCGACGGCGCCGGAATGAGGAAGTTTTCTTCTTTGTGTTCGCTTTCCATCGGGATGGAAAAGAGCGACAGGCGGACGGTGTCGGTGGCCACGAAATTGAGGGCGCCGTCTTTGAGCTCGCAAAACAGCCCCATCATGTTTTCCCGCAGCGTGTCTTTCGACATGCAAAAGGCCGTCTTGGTGATGGCCTTTTGCAGTTGATGTTCCGGAATCTGAATGGTGGAGGTCGGCTCGAAGGGCGGCAGGGTGGGAAACTCTTCCAGCGGGAGCGTTGGAAACTGATACTTCCCGCTGGTGATCGAGGCTTCGATGGTTTTTTGGTCTTCGGCCGGCTGGAGGGTGATGGGTTGTTCGTCGATCAGCTTGAGCCAGTCGTAAAACTGGCGGCCTTTGATCAGGAATGAAAAACTCTGGTCGGCTTCCACTTCGAGACTGCTGCGGACCGTGCGTTCGAGGTCGGTGCCGGTGACCGTCAGGATGCCGTTGTCAATGTCAAAGCGGGCAAACTCGAGGGAGGGCATCATCGCCTTCGCTGGAATGATGGAGATAACGGGCCGAATGGCTTTTTCAAGCGCCGATGAAGATACAACGAGTTGCATGTCTATACCACATTAAAAGAAGAGAGGCAAATTTAGGGAAAAAGAGGTTCCGAATGGATAAAATCCGTCATTCACCCCGCACCATGGGGCAAACGACAATCTGATCAATCAACAAAACAACACAAAATGATGTAGGGGCGACGCATGCGTCGCCCCTACATCTCAGGGTTCGGAAGGGGGAAGGCTCAGGGAGCGGAAGGCTCGCGTGAGGGGCCCGCCCTTCGACAAGCTCAGGGACCGCCGCCGGAGGGAAACACCCGCTGGCTGAGCGGAGTCGAAGCCATGCGGGGGTGTTATGGTATCTTCCGCACCCTTCGACTACGCTCAGGGGGTGGAAGGCTCGCGTGAGGGGCCCGGCGGGCGGGAGAATATCGAACACCGAACACCGATTTTTGATTTAAGATTGTGATTTAATTTATCATTTTTGTTCTTAAATCTGCATTCGTTAATCGGTGTTCTGCAATCGGGGAGAAGGGGACACGCCCAAAAAGAAAAAAATCACCGCTCGGCACGCACCACCGTCCGCGGCCGCACCCACCGAAAATAGACCGACGCCAGCCACAGCCCCAGCAGGGCCATCCCCGCCATCAGGCCCAGATAGGCGGCCCACTCGAGCCATACGAACGCCACGGGCAGGTGCGGCAGGTAGTAAATCTCTTCGGGCAGGCGCACCAGATGCGTGTAGTGCTGCAACGTGAGCACCATCAGGGCGGCCGCGCTGCCAAGGAACAGCCCGCCCGCCAGCACACGGCCCGTGAGGATGAGGAAGATGCGCCGCAGAAACGACGCCGGGGCTCCCATGATTTTCCACATCGCGATGAGGAAGCCGCGCTCGATGACCAGCACGAAGAAGATGACCACGATGGTGACCACGGCCACCACCGTCATCAGGGCCAGCAGGATGCGGATGTTGGTGTCGAGCAGGCGCAGCCACTCGAACAGTTGGGGATAGAGGGCCTCGGTGGGGAAGGCGTGCAGGTAGTAGGGCAGGCGGTTTTCGAGGTGCCGGGTGAGGGTGTCGGGCGGTATGTCGGGCGGCGGAAAGAGTGAGAGGCCGTGGACGGCGCCGTCGTCCCACCCTTTCAGCGGGCGGAGCACTTCGATGGGCGTGAGGGCGAATACTTCTTCGATTTCTTCGAGGGCGGCGCGGTAGATGCCCGCCACCCGAAAACGGCGCACGCGCAGGCGCGGGTCGGTCCAGAAGACCAGCAGCGAGTCGCCCGCTCGGGCATTCAGCCGACGGGCCAGCGTCTTCGACAGCAACAGCGGCGGCAGCGACGACGGGCCCGTGTCCGCCGCGATGAGGGTGCGGTGCGGCTGACGGGCCCATCCCGAAAAGTCGGAAACGCCCTTCAAGACGGCGCCCTCGGTCAGTTGTCCGTGATGCAGCATCACGGGCTGATAGGCATAGCCTTCGATGCGCACCTGCGGGAAGGCCCGCCTGATGCTGTCGGCCGCGGCCCGCCCGTCAAACGGCTCGCCGGCGTAGGAATATTGCATCTGCACGGGCAAGATCTGCACCTGCCCGCTGAAACCGAAGACCTTGTTCCGAATGGCCTGCTGATAGCCCCGCCCGATCGAGACCGACACCCACACGCCGAAGACCGCCAGCGCAATGCCTGCCACGCCCAGCCGAACGACCGTGCGGGTGGCCGGGCTGATGCTGCGGGTCGAAAGACGCCGCGTGATCAGCCGCCACGGGCTCATGGCGTGCCCAGGATTTTTTCGGCCTGCGCTTGCCGCTCCGGCGGCAG
Organism: Bacteroidota bacterium; assembly: GCA_027009805.1. Taxonomy (GTDB): domain Bacteria; phylum Bacteroidota; class Bacteroidia; order JAADEI01; family JALVCQ01; genus JALVCQ01. Next base: position 1,035 of record JALVCQ010000020.1, on the reverse strand, counting down.
GCGGCGGATGGCGGCTGCCAGCACCGGCCGATAGCGAACCTGCCCGGCAAAATAGCGGATGACTGCTTGCGCCCGACTGCGGAACCGCCAGTTGAAGTGAAACGCCGCATCCCACAGATGGTCGGCCACCGTGTCGTCGAGATAGTTCAGCGCTTGCAGGGCGTGGAAGGCATTCAGGCGGGTGCGGAACTCATACGACGGCGAGGCATAGTCTTTCAGCTCGGGCAGGTAGCGCTCGGCGCTGTCCAGACAGGCATATTGCAGCCACAGCGTGCGCACTTCCTTCTGTCGGCCGTATTGGCCGCGGGCGGCGTTGAGAAATTCCCACCGATCGGACGGAAAGGCCGTCAGCAACATCGCCAGCGCCTGATGGATGACGCCATAGGACGGATCGGCCAGCAGCCCTTTGAGGTCGTCCCGGAAAGGCACCACCGCAGGCAGGTGGCGAAGGGCCGCCTTGCGCACCGATGCTTTCGGGTGGTGAAGCGCCGCCCGGAAAACGCGGCGGACCCGTCCGTCAGTGTCGTGGCCCAGCTGTGCCAGGATGCTTTCCAGCACAAACGGGCTTTTTTCTTCCCGAAAGCGCTCGGCCAGCCATTCCGCAGCATCGGGCTGATCACCGATGCGTTCGACAGCCCGCCGCCGCTTGATCACCGAGCGGGCGTGCACGGCCTGATAGCGCCATTCCGAGGGCGTCTTCTCAAAGTCCAGCGTTTTGAGGATGCGCTCGTCGGGATCGAACATCACCAGCCGCGGATGCGTTCCCACGGGCAGCGGAATGAAGAGCGTATTCAGCCGGGCCGCTTCCAGCGGACGCCGCAGGCGCATCACCGTGTCGTTGTCGAGGTGGATTTCCAGCTCGGCAGGCAGGCTGTAATAGGTCGTGTAGGGCGTGATGACCTGCGTTTGTTCGATGGTCATCACCAATACCGGGGTGTCGTGCCGATAGAGCAGCCGCTTGCGGATGCGATAGTCGGGATGGCCGCCTTTGTAAAGCCACTGTTGAAAGAAGGTGTCGGCATCCCAGCCGATGGT
>JALVCQ010000019.1 GCA_027009805.1 Bacteroidota bacterium | reverse complement strand
GGGAGGAGGATGTTAAAGACGTCCGGATGGGCTTTTTCGATCTCATCCAGCAGGACCACGGAATAGGGGCGGCGGCGCACCTTTTCGGTGAGCTGGCCGCCTTCTTCATAACCGACGTATCCAGGAGGGGCGCCGATGAGGCGGGAGACGTTGAATTTTTCCATATACTCGCTCATGTCGATGCGGATGAGCGAGTCTTGCGATTCAAAAAGGGCTTGTGCCAATGCCTTGGCCAGTTGGGTTTTACCTACGCCGGTGGGCCCCAGGAAGAGAAAACTTCCGATGGGTTTTTGTGGGTCTTTGATGCCGACGCGGCTCCGGCGGATGGCCCGCGCCAGCTTCTGGACGGCTTCTTCCTGCCCAACGATGTGTTCTTTGAGGCGCTCTTCCAGCTTGATCAGCCGCTCGGTTTCCGACTCGGCGATGCGCTGCACCGGGATGCCGGTCATCATGGCCACCACTTCGGCCACGTGGTCGGCGGTCACCTCATAATACCGCGAACGGGCGTCGTCTTCCAGCTTCGCCAACATTGCCTCTTTGCGCCGCATCAGGCGGGTCTCCTCGTCGCGAAGTTGCCCCGCTTCATAGAAGCGCTTTTCGGCGACTTTCTGTTCTTTTTCCGCCCGAATCAGCTCGATTTGTTCTTCCAGCTCGTTGATCTCGGGTGGCATTTCCAGGTGGCTCATGTGAATCCGGGCGCCGGCCTCGTCCATCACGTCGATGGCTTTGTCGGGGAAGTTACGGTCGGTGATATAGCGTTCGCTCAGCCGCACGCAGGCTTCCAACGCTTCCTCCGTATAGCGCACGTGATGGTGCTCTTCATATTTTTCTTTGAGTTGCTGAAGAATCAGGAGCGTTTCCTCCGGAGAAGTGGGATAGACGATGATGGGCTGGAATCGGCGTTCGAGGGCGCCGTCTTTTTCGATGTATTGGCGGTATTCGTCGAGGGTGGTGGCGCCGATGACCTGAATGTCGCCGCGGGCCAGCGCCGGCTTGAAGATATTGGACGCATCCAGCGAACCGGATGCGCCGCCGGCACCCACAATTGTATGCAGTTCGTCGATGAACACAATCACCTCGGGGTTGCGTTCCAGCTCGGTGAGGATGGCTTTGATGCGTTCTTCAAATTGGCCGCGATATTTGGTGCCGGCCACCAGCCCTGCAATGTCGAGCACGACCACCCGCCGGTCGAACAGCGTAAAAGGCACTTCCCGTTTGACGATGCGAAGGGCCAGCCCTTCCACAATGGCAGTTTTCCCCACGCCGGGGTCGCCAATCAACACGGGATTGTTTTTCTTCCGTCGGCTGAGGATCTGGCAGACGCGCTCGATCTCGGTGTCGCGTCCCACGATGGGGTCCAGCAGTCCTTTTCGGGCAAGGTCGGTGAGGTCTCGGCCGTAATGGTCGAGGGTGGGGGTTTTCGATTGTCGGACCCGGCCGCCGCCTTCCCGACGGGGGCGCTCCCCGCCCCGCTCCGAAGGCGGTTCGGCGGAGGCCGTGGGCTCTTCGGCCCGGTCTTCCCGTCGCCTTTCCCCTTCCGAAAACAGGCTTTCCTCTTCTTCAAAGGATGCAGCGCTTTCGCCGTGGCTGCGCAACGAGGTGTTGCGCTGGCTCAGAAAAGCCGCCACGTAGTCGTATTCGAGGTGGTGGCTTTTGAGGATGGCGGTCAGCGGTGAATCCTCCCGCCGCAGCAGTGATGCCAGAATATGCAGTGCATCAATGTCGGAGTCATTGGCGTTGGCGGCTTCAATCAACGACTTTTTGATGATATGACTGACTTCCGGAGAGAACTTCCCGGCGTTTTTCTCATCAAAAGGCAAGACGGCGGAAGGGGCGGCGTGTGCACGGATATATTCTTCAACGTCTCTTTCCAGCAAGTTTCGGTCGATTTGCAGCAGGCCCAGGAGCTTTTCCACATCCCGGCTGCCCGACCGGAGAATGGCAAGCAATAGGTGGCCTGTCCTTACCATGGAATGGCCGAACCGGTACGACTCGGTCTGGCTGGCTTTAATGATCTGGTGAAACTCGGGGGTCATCTGAAATTCCATGGCTGGCTCAATTTTTATGCACGGTCGTGAAAACTTGCCTTTATAAAACCTACACCTGCGGGGAAAGGTTCGTTATCGTTGTTGGACTTTTATAAACCTAATAACGCCCTGCGGGCCGCTTTTGGTGTGATATATCACGCCGCTGTATCGGCCCGGGCGCAGCCCCCGCATCCGAATGCCGGAACGCCGGACGGGCCCGTGCCACACGGCCTGTCCGGCCTGATTAAACAGCAACAGGCGGGTGCCGGCGTCGGGAACGCCTTCAATAAAGAGCCGGTCGGTCACCGGATCGGGATACGCGACGAAACGGCGTTGTTGCCAGGGGGCCAGGCCGCTGGTGGTGTCGTTGGTGGACGTATCGGCCGCGGCAAAGGGAGCGATGTCATTAAGGTTGCGGGGCAGGAGCTTGAAATGTCCGTAGCTGTAAAACAACACGCCGCGAATCCATTCCAGCAACATGCCCGGCTGGAGTGAGTCCACGTTGAAGTTGGGCGGGATGCCGCCCGAGAAGTCGTCGGAGCGGAAAGCCGGCCCGCTGGTGTCGGCGCCGATGGTCCATTCGCCATAATTTCGGCCGATAGCGGCATCGGCGTTGGTGTCCACCACATACACGCTGTCGAATTGCAGCAGCATGCCCTCGTATTGCTCGCAGTAGGGCATGGCATCGGCCGCCAATGAGTCAATGCTGACGCCTTTGACCGGCGGATAAGGACGGCCGCCCGAGTCCACTTTTTGATAGTTCAGGTCAGAAAGGTAGGTCACGCCGAAGCGCTCATACACGTAGGCCCGGGTGATGTGGATGGAGTCGCCCCGCTGCCAGCTGCTGATACCGTCGCCCGTGCGGGCCCGCACGAAAATGCCCGAATAGGGCCCCGTGCCGTCTTGAACGGCCACAATGCCCAGATCAAGCGGGTCGAGTGTCGAAGTTACCTTGACGCGAAGATTAATGCCGTCGAGCGTATCCCGATTCCATAGTGAACCGCCGCCGGCAAAGGGCGATTCCTGAATGTCCCGGATGGTTTGAATGCCGTTGGCTTTGACCATGTATTTGAGACCGGCGGTGAAAGAGTCGGGATAGTAAGTGTATTTTCCGATGTTGTCGTCGGCATAAATCCAGTAGCTGACCAGCGCGCCGTCCGATTGGGCGGGGATGGTGGCTTCGTAATAGTTCGGCGTAGGACCGGCGTTCATGGTGACCATGTGGAGTGTGGTGTCGGGCGCCACCCGATAATAGAGGCGGACGTTCTGGACGGAGTCTTTGTCGTCGGTGACCAGGGCGGTGACAATCACGGGGTCGTTGTCGTCGGGGACGATGGGCGAGCGCTGCACGTCTTGCACCGCCGGCGGGGCAAAGACAATGGGCCCCAGGTCAGTCGTATCACGGGGGGCCAGATAATAGTAGCCGTTATATTCAAGGATGATTCCTCGGATATAAGAGAGAAACGCGCCTTCGGCGGGCGGTGTGAAGGTGTAGCCCGGGAGGTTGGTGTCGGCCCGGTTGTCGTTCCGGAAGAAGCGAGACACGTCCCGAATCCGGATCTGATTGCCCTGGGCGTCTTGCACCGACCAATACCAGCGCGTGCCGTTGCTGGTGGTGGTGCGGTTTACCACAGAGACGTTCTGAAACTCCACCAGCATGCCTTCGTAAGGTTCGCCGGTGCTGACCTGCTGAATTTGTCCGCCGGCGCCGTCGTTTTGCTCGAAGGTGCTGATGGGCAGCACCACCGGCGCCACCGAATAGGGCGTCAGGCTGGTGATTTCCGACTCGACGGGCAGGATCAGGATTTGCGTGTTGCCGCTGTAGTCCGACAGCACGCCGGTGAGCTTCACGCGAAAACCCGGCACAAAATTCTGGTAAAACTTGACGACGTTGTTCAGGTCCGATACGCCGCCCGCATAGGCGATGGCGCCGGGGTCGATCAGCACGTGAATGCCGCTCCACGGCGCACCGGTGGTGTCTTGCAGCCACGTGCCCTTGCGGTTGGTACTCAGCCCGTAAAGGCGGGGCGCAAAGGTGACCACACCTTCAATGGTGATGGTGTCGCCATAGGAGTAGTAAGACGGGTCGGCCGTCCCGTTGGCCAGGTCTTGCGGCAAGACGTATTGCACGCTGTCGATGGGCGTGACGGGCCCGTGCTGGGCGGCAAGCGGCAGAAAGCCGACAGCAAACGATGTGGCTGTCGTCAGGAAAAATCGCAAATGTTTCAGCATAATATGCGTGGTTTGAAAGCGTTATTTGACGATGGCAAATTTACCGGTTTGAGTGTGTCCGGAGGCATGATCGGTGACGGAAAAGAGATACAGTCCACTGCTGATCATCTGACCGTGTTGGCTGAGCAAGTCCCATGCATGAATCCCGCCGGCGATGACGAGGTTTTCTCGGGCGGCGAAATTCCGAAACCACTGAATATCCTCGCCGTGAGAAGCGGCATGATGTTCCAGTCGGGTCACCACTTCGCCGTCGAGGGTGTACACTGTGATGGTGCAAGCAGGCGGAAGGTTATAGAAGTAAATTTTGCGGAGGCGGGAGGTGGGGCCGTCCCATCGGGCCTTCAACACATACGGATTAGGAAACACGCCGACGGCGCCGTTGGCTCCGGAAGGCCCGGGAAACACCGAGAAGGAATTGTCTTTGAAGCTGGATTCCAGCGAGGGCACTTCGAGGGCGGGATCGCCTTCGTCGAAGGCGGTCAGGGCCATGACATATTGCCATCCGTCCAGCATGCCCGTAATTCGATAATGAAAGTGATAGGTATGCGTATCGTCAGGGAAGGTGAGCGGCGTATCGAGCTGGATGCTTTCAAAGCCGTTGTTATATCCGATGGTGTTGCCGGGTTTGTCCCATTGGGCGATGAGGTGGAGTTGGGGCGTTCCTTCGAGGTCTTCGCCGGCATTGGAGCGGTAAAGGCGGAAGCCTTCAAAGTCCTTTTTCAGGGAGATGGGATCGATGCTGTGGAGCGAGGCGTCGTCCCAGTAGATGTCGATGGTGCCGGGGCCGGTTTCCACCCGCACGTGCGGGGCGGCCGGCGGCTCGGGAAGGATGAAGTGGTCGAGTCGGTCGTTGTGGTTGAGGTCTTCTTGCTCGTCCAGTTGTCCGTTGGCGTTTCGGTCTTCGCCGAGGAATGAGCGCTGGGCCCACCGGAGGTGCTCGATCAGCTGTTTCCGTCGGGCTTTGCTGTCGGCGGCGCCGGGATTGTCGGGGTCGGGCAGTTGGGGCGCGCACACCAGGGCGTGCGTGTAGGTGAAGGTTTCGCCGGGTTCCACGCGGGGAATCGGCCCCACCGACACCAGCTGGATGCGGTTACCGGGCTGTTGAAGAATAGCAGCCAGCGGTGAGCTGTCGCTCACGTCCATCCCATGCGAAAGACGGTAATATTTCTCCACGTCGGTGGCCGGAAAACTGAAATCGCCGCCGCTGGAATTGCGAAACGTCCAGAAGTTGGGGTTGACCTGAACAGCTTGCAAAGAGTCGGGCAGCGAAGAGTTCATGGGATGAAGAAAATGGCCGCGCCATTCCACGCCGAGGGCCTGTGAGGCGCCGTAGGTCTGTGTGAAGTCCAGGTCATCGCCGGTGACCTGATAGACGTAAATGGTGGAAAGGCTGTCGATCCACCCGGCGCCGCCTTTGTTGAAAAAGGCCGTCCCGCCGTCTCGGGTCACGAGCACATTACGCACCACCAGGTCGGTGTAAAGTCCGACATACACCGAATCCCACACTTCCGACGAGGTGTTGGTGATGGTATATTGAAGAATGACAAAGTATTCGGCGAAGGAAAACTTCCATGCCATCGATCGGAGCTCAACCACAGCTTTCAGCGGTAGGTCGTGGTCGGGAATTTTGATCGACGTGCCGGGGATCACCTGATTGGAGTCGGTGAAGCGGACGGTAAAGTCCTGATGCGACACGGCCAATGACGAGAAGAAAGGACTGGCGGGAAGGGAGGAGCGTTCCTGAATAGAGGACAAAGCCGTAAATTCAAATCCGGCGGCACCGGTGTTATATCCGCCGGCGGCATCCACGGCGGCGGTGGAGACGCGCACCTGCCCGCCCACACGGGCGCCGATCCACAGGCCGCCCTCGAAGAGGTGCTCGATGCCGGAGTTGATTGGATATCGCATCGAGACACCGTCGTCGGGCCGCAGCCGAACATCAGGCTTGCCGAGAGTGCCCACGTTGGTCACCGCCAGCCCGATGTTGCCCACGTCGTGATAGACCCGTTGAAAGCTTACCTGAGCAAGGCCCGCCGCTGCGGAGAGGAAGAGCCAGGCGGCGAAAAAGGTGCGGATGGTCAAAGCGGTGCCGATTAAGCGGGCAAATTTAGAAGGTGCGGCCTTTTCGTCAAGGAAAGGCCGCGGAAGATTATCATGGCTTTTTTCAATGATGATACGGCAGGCCCTTCCAGAGGGTCAGGGCGCGGTAAAACTGTTCGGCCCAGATGAGGCGGGCCAGCTCGTGCGGAAAGGTCAACGGCGAGAGCGCCATCACCATGTGTGCTTTATCCCGCAGGGCTTGCGTGACCCCGTAAGCGCCGCCGGAAAGGAAGACCAACCGCCGGATTGACTGGTGGAGCCACTGTTGCCATTGCCGGGCAAAGGCTTCGGTGGTGAACAGCTGGCCCCGTTCGTCGAGGACCACCACCCGGTCGCCCTTTTGAAGCCGTTCGGCCAACAGTGCACTTTCTTTCTCTTTGGTGTGTTCGGCGGTGGTCCCGCTCCCGGCCGACAGTTCCTGATAAATGACGTTGGGCCACAGGCGGCGGATGCGCTCCAGATAAAAGCCGATGCCGTCTCGATAGAAAGGGCGGCGTGTGGGGCCGGGCGTGAAAAAGGCCACCTGCATCGCCCTATATGATTTTCCGGACTTTCCAGACTTTGAGCAGGATGATGCCGAACAACATCCCGCCCACATGGGCGAAATGGGCGATGTGGTCCAGCGGATTGCCTTGAATGCCGAACCACAACTCCAACACGCCGTAAAGGATGACGAAGTATTTGGCTTTCATCGGAAAGAAAAAGTAGATATACACATATGAGTTGGGGAACATCCACCCGAAGGCGAGCAGAAGTCCGAACACCGCTCCCGAAGCGCCCACCGTGGGTGTGAAGAGCAATCGGGCCAGCTGAATGCCGCTTTCCTGGGGAACGCCGGCTTTGATGAGTGCGTAGGCGGCGCCGCGTAACGAAGCAGGCAGCGCCGCCAGCAATTCGCCGGGGGGAACGTTGACCGCCGCCGAGAGCTCCGCCAGCAACGGCCGAATCTGAAACTCTTGAACCAGCAGGTGAAGAAAGGCCGCCCCCATGCCGGTGAGAAAATAATACAGCAGATAGCGCTGGCGTCTCAAGATGCGTTCTACGACGCTGCCGAACATCCACAGGGCGAACATGTTAAAAAAGAGGTGCGTCAGGCTGCCGTGCAAAAACATGTGGGTGATGAGCTGATAAGGGCGAAACAGCGGGGAGGAGAACGGATAGAGCGCCAGATGACGGACGATGTCGATGTGAAGGCGGCTTTCCAGCACCCACGTGCCGAAAAAGGCCAGGATGTTGATGATAAGCAGATGTTTGGTGACCTCCGGCAGCAGGGTATAGCGGGGCGGCTGATATTGTTCCATCGATAATGAGATTAATGATGTGGGCGGTCGAGCAGGAGGCGCAGGTCTTTCGGATGGAGGGGGCGGGAAATACTTCTTCCGTCGGCGGTGGCGGCCATTCGGGGGTCACTCCAAATAGCGGCGAGGAGCTCTTCCGCTTGTTCGGCGTCGAAAGCGGCGACGCGGTGGCGTCCCCACGCATGGGCTACGGCCCGGCGGGCCCGTTCGGCGTCGTCCAAAGCCTGTATTTCCTCAAAGGCGGTAACGGCACTGCGGACGAAGTCGAGACCCGACACGCGCCCGTGCAGCGCAGCAGGCAGGGCGTGCAACACAAACGACAGGTCGCCGAACTCGTCCATGTCGAAGCCGGCGGCCCGCAAAACCGGCAACATCGTCTGCACCACGGGCATCTCCTCCGGCAATAGGTTGACAAACTCCGGCACCAGCAACTGCTGAGAAGGCACAGACCCTTCCTCATCCGTCAGCATCAAGAAAAATTGTTGTTCGAGGGCCCGTTGAAAATCGACCAGCAAGGTGCGATTCTTAAGCTTAACCAGCCCGATACCTTCGATGAGGAATAACGACATAGCCGGTGTGGGCGAAGCAGCTGGTGTTGCTTCCGCTTCTTCCAGTGGCAGGGCTTCCGTGGGCGGCGTTTCTTCCACGGCTGGAAGCGCAGCACTTTCAGATTCCACGGCGGCCGGCGGGTGCGTGGCCCGCTCGGAGATGACCTGTTCGATGGCCCGCTGAAGGTCGCCCTCTTCGAAAAGCAGTTGGCTGCCCAATGCCGCCGTGGCCAGCCGCTGTCGGGCCGTCGAGTAGAGAAAAGAAAAAAGGGTGTTTTCGTTGTGAAACTTCACCTCCGTCTTGGAAGGATGGATGTTGACGTCCACCGTATCCGGCGGCACGTCGATAAAAAGCACGTAAAAGGGTGATGCGGGAGATTCTTTTCCGGCCAATTCGGCATAGGCCTTTCGGATGGCATAGCTGAGGTGTGGATGACGCACAAACCGCCGGTTGACGAACAGATAGTTGCGCGTCCGGCGGGTCACCGCGGCCCGGGGATGCATCAGATAGCCGCTGAGGTTGCCGAACGGACTTTCCTCCTGAATCTCTACCAGATGCGCCTCCCAGCGGTTGCCGAACAGCTGGACGATGCGCTGACGGAGCGTTCCCGACAGAAGGTGATAGATTTCTTCGTCGTTATGAATCAATGAAAAGGCGATATCGGGATGGGCCAGTGCCACCCGGATGAACGCTTCCTGAACGTGGTTAAATTCGGTGTGGTCGCTTTTGAGGAACTTCTTCCGGGCGGGCGTGTAATAGAAAAGGTGCGTGACGGTGACCGTAGTGCCCGGCTCGCGGGCAGCGGGTTCTTGTCGGACAAGTTCGCCGCCTTCGACCACGACGCGGGTGCCGGTGGTTTGTTCTCGGGTGCGCGTCACGATCTCGATGCGGGCCACGGCCGCAATGGAAGGCAGGGCCTCGCCCCGAAATCCCATGGTGCGGATATTCCAGAGATCTTCCGTCGATTGAATCTTAGAGGTGGCATGTCGTTCCAGGCTCATCCGGGCATCCACCTCATCCATGCCGATGCCGTCGTCGCTGACTTGAATGAATTTTTTCCCGCCTTCTTCGATGCGGAGCGTAATGTGGCGCGCCTGTGCATCGACGGCGTTTTCCAGCAGCTCCTTGACCACCGATGCAGGCCTCAGGATCACTTCTCCGGCGGCAATCTGGTTGGCCAGCGGCTCGGGAAGCAGCCTTATCTGGTGTCGGGCAGCGTCTTTTTTCGAAGCCATAACCATACAATGAGCAGTGCGCCGATGACGGCGAGGATATCTGTCGATATCCACCCTTCCGTCCACGCCCAGCCGACGGCCACAGCCAGCACGATCAGCCAGCCCAGCAGCGGCATCCGGTAGCGGCGTTGTTGGGCTGATGGTATCTGCCCCCTCAGCCGGCGGGAAATGGGCGTGTGAACCGAATAAAAGTCGTCTTCCCGCAAGTTGATAGGGCGGCCTTTCTTATCATTTTTTTCATACCGGCTGACGTAGCGAAAGGGACGCACCTGCCGGGGTTTCATAAACGTGCGAATATTCCAGATGCCGCTCATCAAGGGCAAAGGTAAAAGAGACGGATGGAAAGAGGATTATCGGCGCAACTCCCGCAGCGCCGTCACCAGTTGTCGCCAGAACTGGTAGTTAAGAAACGGCGCCGGCACGGCCCGTCCGCCCACATTCCAGTAGGTGACCGGAAGCTGTCCGCCGGCCGTGTATTGCTGTTGCCAGAACTCTTGAATGACCATGTCCTGATTGCCGGAAGCGCCCAGCGGCGCCTGCCGCAAATATTCCCGCACCAGGGCCTCCTGAAGGTTCCGAAGGGCAATTGTATAAAAGTCGTCCTCCGTGGGCATGTGAAGAAACGCCTGCTTAAGATGAAGCGGCGAAATCCACGGATAGACCCGCACCTCTTCCAGCAGAAGGGTATCGACCTCCAGATACACATTGCGGAAAACACTGCCCCCCTCGATGCTGCGGACCGGAATATACACCGGCTTAAATCCCATGGCGGAAATGCGCAACGTATCCCCCGGCTTCGCCACAATGGCAAAAAATCCCTGAAGGTTGGCAATGGTCCCCCGATGCGTGCTCGCAATCAACACCGAAGCATAGGGAATCGGCTCTTTCTGAACCTTCGACAACACCCGCCCCGAAAACTGAATCAGCTCATGCCCGCCCCATTGCGCCGACGCACGGCCCATCCACAACAACAGGAGAAAAATAACCAGCTTCCTCACAGGAGTCATGTCATTGTTTAGCAACAGGAGCGTTGTTGCTGAATGGGCGGACAGGGTACCGAACCATAGGAACAAAACACGCAGCAGTCGCCCGCCTTCGGACGCAGAATCTCACCGCACTTTTTGCATTCATAAAAGAACACACACGCATCGTCAGGCATCGTTTCTGTTTCCTGATGGCCGCAGTGCGGACACGTAATGACCGATTTATATACAATCTCACCACAAGAAGAGTCGGAGGTGTGAGAAGGGCTGTTCATAATGGGATTTTAGTTGTTGATAACGCTTTTGCACGCAAAACTATCCTTTTCGGAAAGGATTTTCAAAAGCGAATCAGGTGCGCAGAACTTGATGGAGGCTTGTGCCTTATCTCACCCGCAACACCTGTCCGGGATGCAACCGGTTGGAATACAGCTTGTTCATTTTTTTCAGCTGCCGGACCGACAGGTTATATCGGTTGGCAATTTCCCAGAGGGTGTCGCCCGGCCGGACGGTGTAGCAGTTTTTGCAGTTGCTTTTTCGGGACGAGGTGCGTCGGGTGGCATGCACGTTAAGCAACCGCTGTTTTTCTTCGAAAGTCATGGCGTTAATCGCCGCGTAATATTGGTAGCGCCGGCGGGGAACATATATTTTGAGGCGTTGTCCGGTCCGAATCCGGTGGCCGCGAAGCCGGTTCCAGCGTTGGAGGCTGCGCACCGTGCAGTCGAACCAATCGGCGATATAGCCCAGGTTGTCCCCTTCTTTCACACGGTAATAGACCACCCGATAGCCGGAAGCCGGTGCGTAAGAAGCCCGGGCGGTGGCGGCCGATACCACCCCCTGCTGCGGTTGATAATAAGTCCGCCGTTGATAGGCGTAAACGGAATCTTCCCGTTCGATAAATGCCGCCGCCGCCGCATAGGGAAGCGTGACCACGTGATGCGGCGGAACGGCGGGCACGTAGTCCCGCCGATATACGGGATTAAGCGCCCGGAGGGTTTCCTTGTTAACGGGCAGCCGGGCCGCCAGCGAGGCGAAATGCACCGGCGAGTCGAGGTGAACCGTATCCAGGTCAGCCCACGTCCATTGCACAGAATCGGGAAAGAGGCCGTGTCGGTCGGCGTAATTCATCACATACATCGCGGCCATAAAGGCGGGCACATAGCCGCGCGTTTCACGGGGCAGGTAATAGTAAATTTTGTTGAAATCGGTGGAAGTGCCGGCCCGCCGGATGGCTTTGCGGACGTTGCCCGGGCCGCAATTATAGGCGGCGATGGCCAGCAGCCAGTTGTCGAACATGGCATACAGGTCTTTCATGTAGCGAATGGCGGCCTCGGTGGACCGAACCGGATCTCGCCGCTCGTCCACAAACGTGTTGATCTGCAACCCGTAAAGTCGGCCCGTGTAATACATGAACTGCCATAACCCCACCGCGCCCGACCGCGAACGGGCCGTCGGCGTAAGCGCCGATTCGATAACGGCCATGTATTTCAATTCGATAGGCAACCCGTGACGATCGAGCATCTCTTCGATCATCGGTATGTAAAGCGGCGCCCGCGAGAGAATGCCGACGGTCTTGTCTTGATTGTCGATGAGATACACTTCCAGAAACCGAAACACCCGATAGTCAAGGTAAACAGGCACCTCGCTGAGGCGGCGCAACGTGTCGAACCGCTTCACAATAAGGGCCGAGTCCAACGACACATTAGCGGGTGTCCGGTCATTCAGCGGGTTCGGACGAATCCGGATCACCCGCAGCCGTTCCCAGTTCTTGTATATCTCATACCCTTCATCAATCATCTCGGCGGCTGCACACACATCATCGGGCACCTGTTGCGCTTTGGAATGCATAACGATGCCACTCATCCATAAACAAGCGGCTATCAAAAAACGTACGATAAAATTTTTCATATATGGAAAACGCATACTACCATTTAGTAGTCGAACGAGCAAATATAGAAAAAACGGATAAGTTGCCGAAAAACGTTGCCCGCGATGCATTTACCCGCTCAGCCGCCGCTGTAAATAAAGGGCATATTCAAGCAGGGCCCGATCTTCTCCGGGCGGGGCCATCAGCTGGACGGCCACCGGCAGCCCATCGGCGGTTCGGCCGACGGGCAAGGAAACAGCCGGCGCACCAATCAAGTTGGCGGGAATAACGAATAGGTCTTGTGCATACATCGTCAGCGGATCCGAAATTTCACCGATTCGGAACGGTGGTGTAGGCGTCACGGGCATCGCCACAACCGGAACTTGTTTCCACACCTGATCGAAAAATTGCCGGATAAGGGCCCTTACTCTGGCCGCCTTCTCATAATAAGCATCGTAGTAGCCGCTGCTAAGGACGAATGTTCCCAGCATGATCCGCCGCTGTACTTCGGGGCCGAAGCCTTCGGCGCGGCTTTGCCGGATCAGCGCCGCCAGGTCTTCCGCCTTTTCGGTGCGGCGGCCGTACAGCATGCCCGTATAGCGGGCCAGGTTGGAAGAAGCTTCGGCCGTGCTGATGATCTGATAGACGGCGATGAGATGGTCGGTGTAAGGAAACGCTATGTCGAGCAGCGTCGTCCCGTCCGCTTCCCATTGCGTGCGGAGCGTCTGAAAACGGCTTTGCAAGGCCGGATCGACGGAAGGATGGGCAAAGAACGAGGAGATCAGCCCGAACTTTTCCGGCTTGCGGGCGGCAAGCCCGGTAAAGTCTTCTTTCCCTTCGAGGGTGGTGGCGTCATAGTCATCCGGCCCGGCGATTACGTCCAACACCCCGGCCATCTCTTCCACCGAATGTGCCATTGGGCCGATCTGGTCCAGTGATGAGCCGTAGGCGATGAGCCCGTAGCGGGACACGCGCCCGTAGGTGGGTTTGAGGCCGGCCACGCCGCAAAAGGCCGCCGGCTGGCGAATGGAACCGCCGGTGTCGCTGCCCAGCGCCACATCGCAGGTATGCGCCGCCACCGAGGCGGCCGCACCACCCGACGACCCCCCCGCCACCCGCTCAGGGTCTATCGGATTACGCACCGGGCCGAAGGCCGAGTTTTCGTTGGACGAGCCCATCGCAAACTCGTCGCAGTTGGTCCGGCCGATGATGACGGCGTCGGCGGCAAGCAGACGTTCCACCACTGTCGCTGAATACACCGACTCAAAGCCTTCTAAAATCTTCGAGGCCGCACTGCACCGATGGCCTTCGTAACAGATGTTGTCTTTGATGGAGATAATCCATCCGGCCAGCGGCCCCAGCGTTTCCCCGTGCCGCCGGCGCTCGTCCAGCATGCGGGCCCGCTCCAGCGCCTCCTCGGCAAAGACTTCCAGATAGATGTTGTGGTCGGAAACCGCTTCGATGTTGCGGAGGGCCGCCTGAACGCGGGCTTCGAAAGAGGGCGTACCCGCCTTATCGGGCAGCGGAGGATTTATCGGCATCTTCGGGAACGTTTACCGATAGCGGCAAAATGGGCGCTCAGGCGTTCTTTTTATAGGAAACAGATTCTTCCGGAGCTTTCGGTAACGGCGTCGGCGGCGTGTCGTCTTCTTCCGCCATCCCTTCGTGAATGCTTTCCCGCACTTTTTCCTTGGCTTTGTTGAACTCCCGAATCCCTTTGCCGATGCCGCGCATCAGTTCAGGAATCTTTTTGCCGCCGAAAAGCAACAAGATCGCCAGAAAAATCAAAAGCCATTCGCCGCCCCCGGGCATCCCGAATAAAAGCGTCATTCCGACCGTCATAGCTGTTACATTGTCCGCCGATATTGGCCGCCCACCCGATACATCAGATGCGTCAGCTGCCCCAATGAGCACACTTTGGCGGCTTCCATCAGCGATGCAAAGATATTCTTTTTCTCAAGGGCGGCCTTTTCCAGTTGTTGGAGCGCAGCAGCAGCCTGTTCCCGATTACGGGCTTCAAAGGCCTGCACGTTCTCGATTTGCTGGCGTTTTTCTACTTCCGTCGAGCGGACCACCTCGCCGGGCACGATGGTGGGCGAGCCGTCTTTTCCGATAAAGGTGTTTACGCCCACAATCGGCAGCTTGCCGGTGTTTTTCATCATCTCGTAATACATCGACTCTTCCTGAATCTTGCTGCGCTGGTAGCCGTGTTCCATCGCTCCCAGCACGCCGCCCCGCTCGTTGATGCGTAAAAACTCGGCATACACGGCTTCTTCCACCAGATCCGTCAGCTCTTCGATGATAAATGAGCCCTGCAACGGGTTTTCGTTCTTCGCCAGCCCCAGTTCCCGATTGATGATCAACTGGATGGCCATGGCCCGCCGTACCGACTCTTCGGTGGGCGTGGTGATGGCTTCGTCGTAAGCGTTGGTGTGCAGCGAGTTGCAGTTGTCGTAGATGGCATACAAGGCCTGCAACGTGGTCCGAATGTCGTTAAAGGCGATTTCCTGGGCGTGGAGCGAGCGCCCCGACGTCTGAATGTGATATTTCAGCTTCTGTGCCCGCTCGTTGCCGCCGTATTTGTATTTGACGGTTTTGGCCCATATCCGACGGGCCACCCGCCCGATGACGGAATATTCCGGATCCATCCCGTTGGAAAAGAAAAAGGAAAAGTTCCGGGCGAAGTCGTTAATGTCCATCCCCCGCGCCATGTAATATTCCACATAGGTGAAGGCGTTGGCCAGCGTGAAAGCGAGCTGCGTGATGGGGTTGGCGCCCGCTTCGGCGATGTGATAGCCCGAAATCGACACCGAGTAAAAGTTGCGCACGTTGTGCTGGATAAAATATTCCTGCACGTCGCCCATCAGGCGCAGCGAAAACTCAATGGAGAAGATGCAGGTGTTTTGCGCCTGGTCTTCTTTGAGGATGTCGGCCTGCACGGTGCCGCGCACGCGGGCGAGGGTGTCGGCTTTGATGCGTTCATATACCTCGGGCGGCAACACCTCGTCGCCGCTTACGCCCAGCAACATCAGGCCCAGCCCGTCGTTGCCCTGAGGCAACTCGCCGGCATACCGAGGACGGGGCATGCCTTTTTCCCGATAGATGGCTTCGATCTTTTGTTCGACGTCTGCTTCCAGCCCTTCGGCACGGATGTATTTCTCGCACTGCTGGTCGATGGCGGCATTCAGGAAAAAGGCCAGCATCATCGGCGCCGGGCCGTTGATGGTCATCGACACCGAGGTGAGCGGGTCGGCCAGGTCAAAGCCCGAATAGAGCTTTTTCGCATCGTCCACGGTGGCGATGCTCACGCCCGAATTGCCGATTTTGCCGTAGATGTCGGGCCGCTCGCTGGGATTCTCGCCGTAGAGCGTTACCGAATCGAAAGCCGTCGAGAGGCGGCTGAACGGCTGCCCGTAACTTAAATAGTGAAACCGTCGGTTGGTGCGTTCGGGCGTCCCTTCGCCGGCGAACATGCGGGTCGGGTCCTCGTCCGTCCGCTTTAAGGGAAAAACACCCGCAGCATAAGGAAACTCGCCGGGCACGTTTTCCGTCAGCAGCCAGTAGAGGATGTCGCCCCAGTCTCGATATTTGGGTAGCGCGACTTTCCGGATTTTCAACCCCGCCAACGACTCGTGCACCAGCGGCGCCCGCCGTTCCTTGCCGCGGACGTAATAGACCAGCTCGTCCTGCGCATACTTCTTCATCACCTCCGGCCACGTCCGCAGCTTTTGCAGGTTTTCCGGGTCGAGTTGAGCTTCCAGCTCGCTGTATTGGCGGCGGAGGGCTTCCATCAGGCCGACGTTATGGCTGTCTTTTTCCAGCGTCTCGATGGTGGTGTGCAGCGCATAGAGGCGGGAGGCGATTTGCGCCTGTTCACGGGCCCATTGGCTGTATTTGCGGCTGCTTTCCACAATCTCGCCCAGATAGTGGATGCGCTCGGCGGGAATGAGCGCTTCCCGCGTGGGCAGCTTTTTAATGTAGTCATAAGGCACCGGAAACGATCGTTTGGTCTTCGTTTCCACGGTTTCCATCAGCAGCTTGAAAAGGTTGTTGGTGCCCGGGTCGTTGAATTGCGAAGCGATGGTGGGCACCACAGGCAGGCTTTCCGGCTCCACGTGAAACAGGCCGTGGTTGCGCTGAAACTGCTTCCGCACCTGTGTGAGCGCATCCATCGCGCCCTTCTTGTCGAACTTGTTAATCACCACGATGTCGGCATAGTCCAGCATGTCGATCTTTTCCAGCTGCGACGGCGCCCCGTATTCCGGCGTCATCACATACACCGACACGTCCGCATAATCCACAATGGCGGTGTCGCCCTGGCCGATGCCCGAGCTTTCCAGCACGATCAGGTCATAGCCCGCCAACTTTGCAGCATCGATGGCTTCTTTCACATAGGGCGAGAGCGACCGGTCGGTCGAACGGGTGGCCATCGAACGCATATACGCCCGCGGGTTCGACAGCGAGTTCATCCGGATGCGGTCGCCCAACAACGCCCCGCCGCTTCGACGTCGCGTCGGGTCCACCGAGATCACCGCGATCCGCTTATCCGAAAAGGTGTTCAGAAAACGCCGCACCAGCTCGTCCACCAGCGACGACTTGCCCGCTCCGCCCGTGCCCGTAAAGCCTACCACCGGCACGGCTCGGTCTTCGAGGTACATGTCGAGGTAAGAGCGGAACAGGTCGAACCGCTCATCCGGCTGCGTCTCGGCATAGGTGATGGCATGCGCCAGATGCAGCGGGTCGCCCGCTTTAACGGCGTTGAAGTCAATGTTTTCAATAGAAGAAACCGTCGGAAAGTCGGCCTGCTCGATCAGGTCGTTGATCATGCCCTGCAAGCCCATCACGCGCCCGTCGTCGGGCAGGTAGATGCGCGCAATGCCGTAGCGGTGCAGCTCTTCGGCCTCTTCGGGAAGAATGGTGCCCCCGCCGCCGCCGAACACCTTGATGTGCCCCGCTCCCCGCTCGTGGAGCATGTCATATAGATACTTGAAAAATTCCATATGCCCGCCCTGATACGACGTGCATGCCACCGCCTGCGCATCTTCCTGAATGGCCGCATCCACGATTTCTTTCACGCTGCGGTTGTGCCCCAGGTGGATTACCTCCGCCCCTGTGTCCTGCATAATCCGCCGCATGATGTTGATGG
>JALVCQ010000018.1 GCA_027009805.1 Bacteroidota bacterium | reverse complement strand
GCGGCCGTATCCGCCTCGTGGCGGTCTTTCGTAGGTTTCTTCATCGTTGTTATGTGTTTTCCGTTGCGCTCAACGGCAAAAGCGGCACCATCGTTGCGGATGCTGACAAAATTACGGGCTGCATATTATAGATGTTTTGGGCGCGTCCCTCGCCGCCTGTCGGCGGCTTCGGGTCGGGCCCCTTCGGGCTCGCTGTCCGCTCGGCCCTTCGCCGCCCCCAACCGCACCCTGCACCCTACAAATTCCACCCCACGGGCGCCCCCAGGGCGACGCACGCGTCGCCCCTACCAACACCCACCCCGCAGGCGGCTTCGGTCCGCCTCGCCGATGCGGCTCGGCGCCCTCCGGGCCCCTCGCGCGGAAACTCCCCTCGTCCACCAAACAAACCGCTGTCAGGACAAAAGCATCTGTTTCTGCCACGGTATGGAAAAATGCCCACTGCTCTTTAATACGCGCACTCCACTCAGCGCCCCTTTTTCTCAAGAAGGCTTCGTTTAGCGGAAAGAAGGGACTTAACAGAAATCGCTTGCTCGTTTTGATAGTAAACATACACTTTCTCTTTCGCTCGGGTTAAAGCTACATACCCCACCTCTGCAATTTTTTCAGGAAAAACAGTGGTAATGGAATCAAAACCGAGCACATGAACTTCTTTAGCATCAAAACCCTTAGACGTATGGATGGTCATGATTTTGACCGCATTTGCATTCAAATCGGCATTCCGCCGATTATCACCAGCCTTGCTGCCCTCTCCTTTCAGAAATTGCTCGCCATCTCTTCTATCAATGTAGATATACGGAATCTTTTGTTCCTGTAATTGCTCTTTAAGCAAAGCGATTACATCTACACCCTCCTCTTGTCGTCTAGGCACAAGAACTAAAATGTCTTTCGCAGTTTGTCTTTTGCCAGCAATATTACTCGCAACTTCCTCTATGCTATCAGAATAAGAAGAGGCTGAAACCAAATGAATACGATCTTCAAGCTCTTCTTTCCAATCAATCTCTTTATTATCCTGCTTAAACACCTTCTTAAAGAAACGGCGCACACCCGTTACTAATGAAAGCGCCCAATTCTTAATGCCCGGAAACATCCTTTCAGCGGCATTAAGAACTCTTTGAAGAATTTGATCGGAAGGCTCCCCGGGACTTTTGACGCTTTCGAAAAAAGCCAATGCCAGCAGGACTAAAACCGAACGCTGCTGCTTGACAAGCTGTTTCTCCTTGGGGCCTGCAAACCCTACATTATCTAATTGCTCAACTATAGAAGAATCCGTATATAATACCTGACGATTATCATAGAAGAATGTCAGGTGACCATCTTTTTTCAGCACTGCTCTATATAGCCGCATAAGGTTCTCATCAGCATCCTGACCTTCATCTACCAGCAATGCATCATAACAAGGATTTAAATTGCTGTTTTCTAACGCCTTACCAATGGCTTCTCTGGGATTCACCCCTTCATTATAGAAGTCTTGCATTCCTCGGATATGTTTATTAGCCCACCGAAAAATATCCCAGATTTCTATTCGTGAACGGATAGCTTCCTCCTCTGCTTCGTTCCTTAATAAAGTTCTCAAATAATGTCCCATCAGGGCATTAAAACACATCACACCTATCCGCCAATCTGGATTTTGTTTTGCCAGAAAGATAGCCCTTTTAAGCAGCACGATCGACTTCCCCGAACCCGCCGGCCCTTCAATCACCAGATGTCGATCAAAAGGCATCTCTGCAAGCTTGCGTTGATGAGCATCTAAAGTTCCTATACTCTCGCCAGAAGGACCAAAAACAACGGGCACCCCGAAAACTTCTTTTACTTTGTTGATCTCCCGCGATGAAAGGTCGCTTTGAAAATTCACATCTCGAGATGCCAGAATCTTGTTTATCCATTCTTCCTCCCCCACATACTCATTGCTCAACATGTCTTTCAGCCACGCCCCTTTATTCTCCAGCTCATTGCGAAGCGGCTGCCTGACGTCATTCTCGAGATCGGTGGAGGAGATGTTCGTAAACACCACAAAACTGTGGATCGGTATTTTTAATTTTCCTCTATTCCCACCAGTACTGTATTTGAGTTCAGGGTATTTTTGAAGAGCATTCATAACAATATATTTATTCTCTCGAACTTGCTCAAAGGGACTTCTTTCAGAAAAAAGTTCCCTTCCTTTAGCGATTTTCCATTTTCGCTGGTTTATTGAGCGAATTTGGGACGCTGCCCAGTCTTTTACTTCGATTACCCATACTCCATAAATAGGATGAAAGACAAGAAAGTCAACTTCTCTTCTTTTCCCATTACCTTCAATTTCTACTCCTTGCCACACCACATATTCTTCTGGAAGATTGGAGTCTAATTTCCGATAGAATCGTTTTTCTCCATCAGTAGCATTTTGAGAACACTTTGTCATCATCGTTGCCATTGGATTTCAACTTATTTTAATGTTCACAATATTACATCGTCCGTCCTTTTTTGTTCTTGATTATGCAATGCTGCCTCCCTTATTTCCCGCTTTTAATAGTGGTCGAAAAACAAGACGACCATCTATTTACGCCCATCCCCACAGTCACCCCTCCCCTCCCCCCACATCCTTATATTTGCCGCCAATTGTTTTCCGACGATGAACCGACGTTTCCGATGGGTTTTCCTTGTGCTTTTCCTCGCCGGGCTGCTTGTCCGCTGTGATAACGACGTGGAAGTGTTGGCCCCACCCGCCAACCGAACCCTCATCTATGCGCTGTGGTCGGTACACGACTCTTTCCCGCTGATCCGCATCGAGCGCAGCTTTATGAACCCCGGCCAGAGCGCCGAGGACGTGGCCAAGATCCGCGACTCCATTTACTACAACCATCCCATCTCGGTGCACGTGGAAGCATGGAAAGACAGCACCCTCGAACAAACCGTCTCGTTCGTCCCTTTCACCGACTCCACCAAAGACTCGGGCATCTTCCACTATCCCGACCAGCCCCTCTACCGCCCCGAACACCCCTTCACGCTGCAAACCGACCGCACCTACCGCCTCTCCGTCAAAGTGCGCGAAGACGCCCCCACCGTCTCGGCCACCACGCCCATCGTGGGCCCCATCTCGCCCGTCACACCCCGCCCCCTCTCGCCCTTCAACCTGATCATGTTCAACTCGAAAGGCAAGTTTCTGCTCACGTGGTATTCGGGCCGCAACGCCGCCTATTACGACGTGTGGACGCTACTCTACATCACCGAATATTACCCCAACGGCGACTCCCAGTACGTCCAGCTCCGCTGGCCGCTGCTGCGCCGCCTGCGCACCCAGTCCAACACCCGACACGCATACCCCATCACCTCCGAAAGCTTCTACCGCCAATTGGCCCTCCACCTCAAAGAAGACTCACTCATCAACCGCCGTTTCAACAAAATCACCTTCTATTTCCGCGGCGTCGAAAAACAGGCCTACTACTACACCCTCCTCAACCAGCCCTCCGCCTCGGTCAATCAGCCCGACACCTTCTATACCAACGTTGCCAACGGCATCGGCCTCTTCTCATCGGCCACCCTCGACTCCATCCCCGCTTTTCTGGATCCGAAAATGCAGGACTCGCTCCGCTTCAACCCCATTACCGACCCGCTGAACTTTCTCCCGTAGCTGCCTTTTTGGCATAGTCGGCCATAAAAGCGTGCCGAAACGTCCATTTTAAGGCGCCGCTCCCGTGTGGCAAGGCCTTTGAAGGAAGCTTGGCAGCCAAAAAAACCACGTGACAATGGGAAAAGTTTTAGGAATCGACTTAGGAACAACCAACTCTTGCATGGCCGTGATGGAAGGGAATCAGCCCACGGTCATCCCCAACGCCGAAGGAAAACGCACCACGCCCTCGGTGGTGGCTTTTCTCGAAAACGGCGAAGTGAAAGTGGGCGAACCCGCCAAACGGCAAGCCATCATAAACCCCGAATACACCATCTATTCGATTAAGCGCTTCATGGGACGGTCTTACGACGAAGTGGAAGAAGAACGGAAGTTCGTCTCCTACAAAGTCGTCAAAGGCCCCAACAACACCGTGCGCATCGACATCCGCGGCAAGCTTTACACGCCGCAGGAAATCTCGGCCCGCGTCCTGCAAAAGCTGAAAAAAGACGCCGAGGCCTACCTGGGACAGGAAGTGAAAGAAGCCGTCATCACGGTGCCGGCTTATTTCAACGACTCGCAGCGTAAGGCCACCAAAGAAGCGGGTGAAATCGCCGGCCTCGACGTCAAGCGGATCATCAACGAACCCACGGCGGCAGCGCTGGCTTACGGGCTCGACAAAAAAGGGAAAAACGAAACCATCGCCGTGTATGACCTCGGCGGCGGCACCTTCGACATCTCCATCCTCGAAATCGGCGACGGTGTGTTCGAAGTGAAGTCCACCAGCGGCGACACGCACCTTGGTGGTGACAACTTCGATGACCGCATCATCAACTGGCTGGCCGATGAGTTCCAGAAAGAACACGGCATCGACCTGCGCAAAGACCCGATGGCCCTCCAACGGCTGAAAGAAGCCGCCGAGAAAGCCAAGATCGAGCTTTCCAGCACGATGGAAACGGAAATCAACCTGCCCTACATTACAGCGGTGGATAACGTGCCGCGCCACCTGGTAAAAAAACTCACGCGGGCACAGTTTGAAAAACTCATCGACGACCTCGTGCAAGGCACGCTGGGCCCCGTCAAAGAAGCACTTGAAAAAGCCAAACTGAGCACCAACGATATCGACGAAGTCATCCTGGTGGGCGGTTCCACCCGCATCCCGCTGGTGCAAAAAACCGTCAAGGACTTCTTCGGCAAAGAGCCGCATAAAGGCATCAACCCCGATGAGGTGGTGGCCATCGGTGCGGCCATTCAGGGCGGCGTGCTCAGCGGTGAGGTCAAAGACGTGTTGCTGCTGGACGTGACCCCGCTGTCGCTGGGCGTGGAAACGCTGGGCGGCGTGATGACCACGCTCATCCCCGCCGGGACCACCATCCCCACCAAGAAAAGCGAGATATTCACCACGGCGCAAGACAACCAGCCGCAAGTGGAAATCCACGTCCTGCAAGGGGAACGTCCCCTGGCCAAAGACAACAAAAGCCTCGGACGCTTCATCCTCGAAGGCATCCCGCCGGCCCCGCGGGGCGTGCCGCAAATCGAAGTCACCTTCGACATCGACGCCAACGGCATCCTCACCGTCACCGCCCGCGATAAAGCCACCGGCAAAGAACAAAAAATCCGCATCGAAGCCGGCAGCGGCCTGACCGACGAAGAAATCAAACGGATGAAAGAAGAAGCCGCACGCCACGCCGAAGAAGACCGTCAGCGCAAAGAGCGGATCGAGAAAATGATCAAAGCCGACCAGCTGATTTACAGCACCGAAAAACAACTCAAAGAGTTTGGTGACAAGCTGTCGGCGGATAACAAAAGCCGCATCGAAGCGGCGCTGGGCAAACTCAAAGAAGCCCACAAAAACGAAGACGTCAGCGCCATCGACGCCGCGATGAACGAGTTAGACGAAGCCTGGAAAGCAGCCGCCTCCGAGCTG
>JALVCQ010000017.1 GCA_027009805.1 Bacteroidota bacterium | reverse complement strand
CACGCCCGTCATCGTTTCGTTGATCTGGCGGTCCCGGGCCGTTTTCCGGCGCGTGGCTTCGATATATTCTTTGACGGCCGCCATGTGCTCCTCGTCCGTGATTTGCTCGGTGAGCGGATGTTCCGGGGCCAGCACCATAAACGTTACGCCGAATAACGTATCCGGACGGGTGGTGAAGATGTGCAGCGACGCATCGATGTCCGGCACGGCAACAGGAAAGCGCACCTCGGCGCCTTCGCTGCGCCCGATCCAGTGGCGTTGCATTTCTTTGGTGGACTCGGGCCAATCGACCCGTTCTAGGTCCCGCAGCAGCCGCTCGGCATAGGCGGTGATGCGCAAAAACCACTGTTTCATCTTGACCCGATACACCGGATGGCCGCCCCGCTCCGAGAGGCCGTCTTTGACTTCTTCGTTGGCCAACACCGTGCCCAGGGCCGGACACCAGTTCACCTCCGCCTCATCCAGATAGGCCAGACGATAATTGAGCAGCACCTGCTGCCGTGTCTTCTCGTCCATCGCCTTCCACTCGTCCGCTGTGAAGGAAAGCGGTTCGGAAGCAGCCGCCCGCAGCCCCTCCGTGCCTTTTTCTTCAAAATGCCGGATTAGCGTCTCGATGGGATCGGCCCGGTCGGCAGCCTGATTATACCATGACTTAAAAAATTGCAGAAAAATCCACTGCGTCCACTTGTAGTATTTCGGGTCGCAGGTGACCACCTCCCGATCCCAATCGAAAGACAGGCCCAATTGCCTCAATTGGCGCCGATAGACTTCGATGTTGCGATAGGTGGTCTCGGCGGGATGCTGTCCCGTTTCGATGGCATATTGCTCGGCGGGCAATCCGAAGGCGTCGAAGCCCATGGGATGCAGCACCTCATAGCCCAGATGGCGCCGATATCGGGCCACGATGTCGGAAGCGATATAGCCCAGCGGGTGCCCTACGTGCAAGCCCGCCCCCGACGGGTAGGGAAACATGTCCAGCACGTAGTATTTCGGCCGGTCGGCGGTTTCCCGGGCGGCATACACCTTTTCTTTTTCCCAGTATTCCCGCCATTTGGGTTCGATGGCGCCGGGCGTGTAAGCGATTTTTCCCATAATGAAAAACGGTTCAACGGCCCCGCAAAAGTAGGCGTTCACAGGGCGGAGGAACCGGCCGCCGGCGCTCTTTGGCTTACTGCCGGCTGATCTGGTAGGGCGACGTTTCGTTGAAGGTGTTCACGATGTCGGCGGGCGCCACCTTATCGGGATCATATGTCACCACGGCGCGGGCGTCTTCCAGCGAAACGGCGGCCTCCTTTACTCCGGGAATGGCCTCCAATTGCCGTTTGACGGTGGCCGCGCAATGGTGACAGGTCATCCCTTTCACGTCGAACGCGGCTTTTTCTCGCTTTTTAGATCCGAAAAGTTTCATGGCTGGTGGGTCATTTTCAACAGACATTGTCGCCCGTCGGCCAGCCCCACCTGCACGAGGAAAAACCGCGGCATTTTCGGCAGGGCCAGCGGCATCGCCGGCGAGTGATATTGCCCCAGCAATTTGCCGGTGGGGGCATACAGCCGAATCAAGCGGACGGGCGCATCGGCCTTAATGGACAAAGTGGCGCCGTCTGAAAGCATGCCCCGACATTTCGTTGAAAGGGCGGGCGTCCCCCATCCGGTGCCCGGCCCCGACACACTCACCACCTGCGACGTGGAGTCTTCACATCCGCCGGCACTCAGGGCGGTGAGTTGAACGGCGTATGTGCCGGGCTGCGGAAAGGTATGCACCGGATTGAAGGCATAGGCCGTGGTCCCGTCGCCAAAGTCCCAATAATAAGCGGCGGCTCCGGCCGATTGGTTGGCAAACCAGGCCGTCAGGCCCGCCACCGAATCCACAAGGAAAGCCGCTGTGGGTCCCGCCGTCACCGCCGCCGTAATGCTATCCGAAGCCGCCAGACCCGTCCCTGTGTTAAATGCCATCACCGAGAAAGCATACGTCCCTGTGTCGGAAAAAGCGAATTGGACAGCCGTCTGGTTGATGACCTGTTGTCCCGTGGGCAATATCCATACGATGGAGTCGGCGTTTTGTGCCGCAGCCGTGAGGCTGATGGTGTCGTTCACACAATAGGCGGATTTCGGATTGTTCACGTGCATGGTCACGCTCGGCATGGCGCCGAGGACGAAGGAAATGGTTTTCTGGGCGTTGTCCTCGTTGATGTTGATAATCCGCACGCCCGACGGAGCGCCGTTGTAATTGCGGGCGTTGGGGTTGGTCGAATCGGTGAACGCCGTGTTGTTGGAAGACCCGGGGAACAAGTCGCCGGCATCGCTTCGGTTGACGTTGCTGTCCAGGTCGTTCATCCCGTCCGCTTCTTCCAGATCCACGGCTTTGAGCTCTTCGTCTTTATTCCACCGATAAGTGTAGAAAATAATGGAGTCGTTGATATGCCAGATGGCCAGTCCGTGGCCGCGAAGTGCCGAGTCGAAGCCGACTTTCTGGCGGTTTTCCACCATGAAATATTCATGGGCAACCGGTGTGGTGATAATGTAGATGTCGCTCGAGTCAAATGCAGCGGCATTCAGTGTGTGGGCACCCGCCGCCAGGGTGTCGGGATGGATCCACCCCATTGCTCGTTTCGACCAGGCGCACATGTGGCTGGGCCGCTTTTCGCCGCCCAGCCAGTTGCCGCTCCCCATCAGCCCCCATTCTCCGATGCCGGCCGAGCGTCCGTTGCTTTTATCCGTATCATACAAATCGGGAAGTCCCAGACTATGACCGAACTCATGACACATCACGCCGATCCGCACGATCACATCGCCGCTGCTGCGTGTGCGCACCTCGGGGCCCAGAAAATAGTCGCTGATGGCCTTGCCGTCATAATAACGAGGCGAAATCGACCACCGGTGCGACCAGATATATTGCGTGCGGCTGCCCTGCTCGGCCCCGGGCCCGGCATGGATGACGATTACCGCATCCACGTCGCCGTCGCTGTCGTTGTCGTAAGGCGTCCAGTCCATCCCCGCCGCCTCCGCCGAGTCAATGGCTTCCCGAACCAGGTCTCTTGCGGCGTTGTTGCCGTTGGTCTTGCCATATGTTTGATAATTGTTTTTGGCGTGAAACCAGCCGTAAATAGTGAATTGAAGCGTCAGTTGCCCATAGCTTACTTCCAGGTAATAATCTTTCACGCTGCCGATGCCGTCATAATTGGTCTGATTGAAGAGGCTGTCGAAAGCGGACGGCGAAAACTGATGGGGCAGGTCGGGATAGTCGATCAGCAGGACGGGCACCTTGACGGTGCCCGTGCGGGGCACGTCCGGTGGGCTGCCCGATTCGGCTGTTTGTTGGGCGTATTGTGCCCATAGTTCCAGCTGTGCGGGATGATAACGCAGCGCCTGAGGCACCCCGGCTAAGAACTGCTGTTCTTTGGTGCCTCGATCGGCCGGATTGTGAGCAAGCACCGCCGACCGCACCAGCAGTCCCGCCGAGTTCTGGACGCCGTAATAGTAGCCGCCGTCGGTGGGATGATACAACACCGTGTAGCCGTCCACCGTGCGGCTGTATGACTCATACACATCACCCACGCCCTGAATGGTCAGGTGCTTCCCGTCCGGCTGCATGACCACCACGGGATCGGGCGCGGCGATGCATCGAGAGGGCCCCTGGCCCCATGCCAGATGCCATGCAAGGCCGGCCAGCAAGAGAAGATTCAACTTAGCGTGCATTACTTTTTCGATTTATTCCTTTGTTTTCGCATGCGTTCGAGTGCATCCCGAAAACGCAGGTATTGCTCGTAGTCGTATAACTTCAGCTTTTCCAATTTAAGTTCGTTGATTCGGTCCGTCCCATATCGAAGATGTTTGGGCAGTTTTTCAAGAAAACGCTTTTCCGCCTCTTCCCGATAAATCGGGTCATGCACCTTCACGCGGGAAGGTACCAGGTCGTCGCCCTTGCGGACCGCATAACACCACTCGCCGGCCTCGTTGAGCACGATCGTATAGCCGTCCACCGTTTCGGTATAACTGATGTAGTCGTCTTCCTGAATGGCCAGGGCCCGGAAGGGCGCTTGCTCGTAAGTCTGAAACAGGATGATGGTGTCCCATTGGGCCTGCCCGAATAATACGGCGGGAAGCATCCATCCGATAGCGGCTATCCAGTGTTTCATGGTTTGTCTTTTTGGGGCGGATCAGCGGGTCCGAACTGACATATTTGATGCAAAACTTCCTGCGCTTCGGGCACGCCCATATCCGCCGCCCGCTTTAGGTAAAAACAGGCTTCATCCCGTCCCTGCAAGGCCAGCAAGCGCCCCATCCAGTAGTTCCCCTGCGGATGGTCGGGATGTTGTTCGAGCAAATCAACCAGTGTCATCACGGCCGAATCGACCTTTTGCTCGGTTTCGTAAATATAAGCCAGCGAAAAGTAAGGCAGGTCCAGCGCCGGATCGGCAGCGATGGCATGGTGATAATACTTCTTGGCTCTATTCCACTTTTCCTGAAATCGATATGCGTCGGCCAGATATAGGTAGGCATCGGCACGGCCGGGATAGTAGAGCAGATAGGTTAGAAAAGAAGTAACGGCGCTGTCATACAGTTTTTTTTGCGCATAAGCCACGCCTTTGTTGAATAACGCGGCTTCGTGGAGGGGCTCTTGTGCAAGGATATAGCGAATCAGCGGCAGTGCGCTGTCCGGCCGTCCCCGCGCCAGATATTCCGAAGCCACGATCGAGCGCGGTTCCAGCGCCGTGTCGTATTGCCGGATAATCTCCTGATATTTCTGAAATCCCTTGTCCGGCAGGTCGTTGTAATAGTAAAGTTTGGCCAGAATATAATGGTCGTAATAGACCGGGGAAGGGTGCACCCGGTGCAGGCGCTCGGCCACGGCCAGTGCCGAGTCGAACCAGCGCATCGCCCAATAGGTCTCGATCAGATAGCGAAGGGCATTGTATTCCGTGCGGTCTTTTTGCCAGGCGGTTCGTAAATCCCGAATAGCCGAATCGTATTGGTTCATCATCAGAAAGGTGGCCCCGCGCATCGTATAGGCCCGAACATATTGCCCTTCGCTTCGGCGGATGGCATGGGTGAAATAGCCTCGGGCGCTGACGTATTCGCCCAGCGTGTATTGCAACACACCCTGCTGAAAAGCCGATTCGGCGGTGGCGGTGTCCTGTCCATGCAGCGGCATCCCGCCGATGAGCCATGCCAGAACGCCGAGCCAGCGGTTAAGCCGTCCCTCTGGCATATAGCGGGAATTGAGCGGAGAGGGCCCGCACGGCTTCTCGGACCGACCGGATGACCTGGTCGTCTTCCGGCGCCCGCACCACCCGATCGATCATCTCGGCGATTTGCATCATCTCCGCCTCCTGAAATCCGCGCGTGGTCAGCGCCGGCGTCCCGATGCGGATGCCGGAGGTGACCATCGGGCGCTGGTCGTCATTGGGCACCATATTCTTATTAACGGTGATGTCGGCTTTTTCGAGGGCTTCTTCCACTTCTTTGCCGGTGCGCCCTTTGTTGCGGAGGTCAATCAGGATAAGATGGTTGTCGGTGCCGCCCGACACCACGTGATAGCCCATATCCATGAATGCCCGGGCCAGCGCCTGTGCGTTGGCGATAATCCGGCGGGCATAATCGGCAAAATCATCGGTGAGGGCTTCGCCGAAGGCCACGGCCTTGGCGGCGATGACGTGTTCCAGCGGGCCGCCTTGCGTGCCGGGGA
>JALVCQ010000016.1 GCA_027009805.1 Bacteroidota bacterium | reverse complement strand
TGCAGCCTTATGTGGAGGCCATTTCCAGCCATCTCGGTCGCATCATGTCTCTGGGCTTGCTCCTTTTCCTGACCTTCGTGTTTAATGCATGGTTTTTCTATCGGATGAATGCCATCATCGCCACTCATACCCGACCTCAAATAGACCTGTTCCGAATCGGCGGCCTGTTATACTTCATTGGTGCGCTGGCTATCATTGTTTTCGGGCTGGGCTTTTTCTTGATGTGGATCTCCTATCTCCTGCTCCTCTTTGCGTTTCGTAACCTTCCCTCGGAACCTCCCGTTTCTGCAAGCCATGAATAAACCCGCTGCCTACTGGGTATATGTCACCTGTGCCTCCGAGGATGAGGCACGCCATATTGCACAAGCAGCTGTCAGTCAGCGTTTAGCCGCATGCGCCAATATCATCCCCGGGATGCAATCAATGTATTGGTGGGAGGGAAAAGTGCAACAGGACCACGAAACCGTGTTGATCTTCAAAACGCTTCCCGAGGCATAC
This sequence comes from Bacteroidota bacterium, assembly GCA_027009805.1. Taxonomy (GTDB): domain Bacteria; phylum Bacteroidota; class Bacteroidia; order JAADEI01; family JALVCQ01; genus JALVCQ01. Next base: position 17,568 of record JALVCQ010000016.1, on the reverse strand, counting down.
GCCAAGCTCGAACGCCTGATTGTGGACCTGCATTCCTACTCCGTTCCCTGTGTATTGGCTTTTCCCGTTGTGGAAGGGAACCCGCCCTATCTCGATTGGATACGGGAAAACGTGAACTTACCATCCCATTAAAATAAAGTCTGTGAAATGTCAGAATCTGTTTTCTCACAGATTCGCAAAGCATGGACGTTGCCGGTGATTGTGGCGGCGCTGGGCTATCTGGTTGATATTTTCGATCTGGTGCTGTTCAGCATGCTGCGGGTGCAGAGCCTGCAAGCTCTGGGCCTTCATGGAGATGAGATTCTATCAGCCGGAGAGAATATTCTGACCGTCCAGATGTTCGGCTTTCTTCTGGGCGGCATCCTCTGGGGCGTGTTGGGCGACAAAATCGGGAGAAAGACCATCCTGTTCGGCTCCATCGCTCTTTATTCGGTGGCCAACATCGCCAACGCCTTTGTGCATGATGTGACCACTTATGCGGTGATCCGCTTTTTTGCAGGATTAGGCTTGGCCGGCGAGTTGGGGGCGGCAGTGACGCTGGTTTCGGAAATTCTTCCCACACAGCTGCGCGGCTACGGCACCATGTTGGTAGCCACGGTGGGCCTGTTGGGTGCGGTGTTGGCGGGGGTGTTGGCCCACACTTTCCCATGGCGCATCATGTATATCATCGGCGGAGTGCTGGGAATGGCCTTGCTGGTTACGCGGGCCCGCCTGCTCGAACCCGGCATTTTTACCCGCATCAAATCGCAGGCTGTGCGGCGGGGCGACTTCCTCAGCCTCTTCACCAGCCGCGACCGTTTCAGCCGATATGTCAAGGGCATCCTCATCGGCGTGCCCATCTGGTATGCCGTTGGTATTCTGATTGTCTTTGCGCCCGAGATGGCCCGTCATTTGGGGGTCCGAGGCGAGGTCAGCGCCATCGACGCCGTGATGTGGTGTTATCTGGGCGTGGCCTTCGGTGATATGGTCAGCGGCACGTTAAGTCAGGTCATCGGCAGCCGCCGAAAGGCGGTGATGATTTTTCTGTCGATGCTGGCGGCTATGGTGGTGATCTACTTTCTCCTGCGGGGCATTCCTGCCTGGCTTTTTTACGTGGAAAGTTTTATCCTCGGCTTTGCCACGGGCTACTGGGCTGTGTTTATCACTATTGCCGCCGAGCAGTTCGGCACCAACCTGCGTGCCACGGTGGCCACCACCACGCCCAATTTCGTTCGGGGGTCGGTGGCACTGATTACGCCGGCATTTAAGGTGCTGCGCCAACACCTTTCTATCGAGGCGGCCGCCCTGGTCATCGGCGCCGTGGTGATTGCCCTCGCATGGTGGAGCATCGCCACCATCGCCGAGACTCACGACCGAGACCTCGACTTTATTGAACCAATATAAAGGAGCGAGGCTCACCGGACTTATCTCCGGTAAGCCTCTACTTCTTCTGCTTTAACAGTAAAGACGGCTCCTACACCATAATTTCCTCCCATCTGGAAGAAAGCTGCTGGATCATTTCATTGGCTTCCAACAACAACAAGCCTGCTTCGGTAATGCCGGTCTTACTGACATAATGGGCATGATGCAGCATTTCGAGCGTATCCATAAACGACTGCTCGTCCATCTGAAGCAGCTTCAGGGCTTTTTTCCAGTTTTCAGGAAGGATCCGGACTTTGCGTTCTTTCACGTAGAGTGATCCCACTTCTTTCAACTTTTCCAGCACGTTGATGACATTGGGATTGACGGGGTACTTAAAGTGTCCGCCCAGAGCAGATGTAGCCCGTTTCACAAGTCGCCCGGGACGGGTAAGCATCACCATGTCATTGGGATACATATAGACGAGGGCACGGGCATCAAGTTTTTCAATCAGCTGGATAAGCTGGGCCTCAGAGAATTGAGGGAGCGCCTCCTTCAGGTCATCGTAATAAATCCCGACGGTATAAGGAATTTTCTGGAGGACCTGAAGCCCATAGGCCGAAAGGTTAATGGTCTTATTCTGATAGGCCAATTGCACATAAAAGCGTCCGGCCGGCGTAGGGGCGTTCTGGATCAACCCCGCCTCTTCGGCTTTTTTCATCCATCGGCCGTCCGGTGCAAAAATGTGCAGTCGGGAAAGGGTAATGGCTTTAACGCCTTCGGCGGGAATTTCCCGGAGGCGTTGGCGCTGTTCTTCCAGCACCGCCCGCCCGGATGCTGTGATAACGTAATATTGTTTACCCTCTTCCGAAAGGCGGGGAGCAATCAAGCCATATCCTTCCAGGCCGAAAAGCGCTGTATCAAAGTCGTAGTATTTGTCAAACCATTCCTGAATGCTTTTCAACTCTTGAAAATCTTGCAGCAGCCGTTGCTTTATTTCTGGAAGTTCTTTAAGACGGCGGCCGTATTTTTCGAGCATCCGCTGCGCTTCTTGCACTTTTCGCTCGACCACTTCTCGTCGGATGCGTTCTTTGGTGGGAATTTCCTCCGGATTGCTCTGATATTTCGATTCCACCACCTCCATGGCATGAAGCACCTCTAATTCCACCTCATCAATATCAATGGAAAGCGGTGCTATTTCTGTTTCGCCGTAATAAATTCCGGCCGCCATCAATAAATGTTTCCCTGCCGGTAATAAACGGCCTTCCTCAGTGATTACACCCTGCGCAACAAGATTCACCTTCAATTCATCTTCCACCGGTTGTCCTTTTTCGATCGCCCGAACAGCATCGAGATAGTCTGTTGTAATGGTTTTCACAAAGGCGCCCGTTTTCAGTGCGGCCTGAAGCTGTTGGCCCAACCCCGTCAGGGCATAGTATTCGCCGGCCGGTGCGCTAAATGCAATCAACCGTTGTGCTTCCATATCCAGCACAATACCGCCTTCTACTTTCGAGAGCACCAAATTGCGCTTCGGAGAAGGTCCAGCCGGAATTTTTTTGATCAACTCCTGCATCTGAGGCGCGACCTCAAAGTCAGGCTGAGCTTCCAGAAACGCCTCATATACCTTTTCTCCCAAAGTAGTGAGCGAGCCGTTTGCAGCCAATCCCCGTTCTTCCAACACCGGGCCCATGATGTGGTTCACTTTCCCTCGGGCTTTGTGGGCCACATGAAGCATATTGAGAATCATGCTTCCGATCCATCGATAGCTATCCGACCATCCGCTCGTATCCGGTAACTTTCCCATTATCCAGGCTTCTTCCCAAGCCTCGGCAATAAGAACTCCAGGATACGTCAGATGGTAATAGTCACCTTCCCTACGCACCAGTCCCATATAGCGCAGTTGCACAAAATAGTCAATATCCGCATCATCACTGAGCACTTCCAACGGTTCTATCAATTGTCGGCTACGTTCATACAGCTTCATCACCAAGTTCAGGTGTCGTCGAGTGAGAATCATTGTAGTTTATTGTTTGATGGGGGACGCATGGCAATAATCATGGCATTGGGGCGATGTGCCTCAAATCTGCATAAAAAACGGCCATGGCTGACAAAATGGCCCTGTTGCTTACCTTTGCGCCACCACCCATATGGATACAACAAAGCCATGCGAAGAAAAATATTAGCGTTGGGATTATTATTAATGACACTCGTGATGATCACACTGTCGGGATGCAAGCGGCGCGACCGCTGTCCGGAGTTTACGCTTGGGGAGGCCGTCGAAGTTTCCCTGCGCTAATTAATAGAGCGCCATGTCAAATCGCCGCCGGTAGGTGTGTGTGACGGGATGTTTCGGCCCCAGCAACCGGAACAAGGCGATGGCCGCCCGGCGGGGCAATTCATCGTGATACGACTTATCGGCGATAACCGCATCGATGAGGGCTTGAATCGCATGCTCATAATCCTTTTGCAAAAAGGCCTCGGCAGCGGCTAAGAGGTGCCCTTTCGCCGGACTGTCGGGAAGCGTTTCCTCCTCGCTGAGGTGCACCAGCTGATGAAGCGCCCGAACGGCCTCTACAATATCGGTCCCCGCGCCCGGGTCTTTGATTTGTTCAGCCTGCGCATAAGCAGTATCGATATCGTCCAGGGCCATCAAGCTCAAATACAACAATCGGGCTTCGTCATTGGCGGGGTCTTGTTCCAGCAGCTCACGAAGCCGTAGGATGGCTTCGTAAATATTGCCGCCCTCAATCAACGTCTTAATGACTTCCAATTGGGTTTTCGACGGCGTGGGCAGGTGTTGTTTGAGCCACTGTTCGATCTGAAAGCGCGGCAATGCCCCCGTAAACTCGGCGATGGGACGCCCCTGGTGAAACAGCTTCACATTCGGAATACCCCGAATGCCGTATTGCGCCGCAATCTGCGGATTTTCGTCCGTGTTCAGCTTGGCCAACATCCATGCGCCGCCGCTTTCGCGCTCCAATGCTTCCAGTGTGGGCCCCAATATCCGACACGGCCCGCACCACGGCGCCCAGAAATCCACCAACACCGGCTTCTGATAGCTGGTTTCGATAACTTCCTTTTGAAAATCCCGAACATCAATGGTCATGGGAAGGCATCTTTTTCCTACCCCTCATCCTTTGCGATTTGCGTGCCACGCCCCTTTTCTGCCGTTGTGTCATTTTTCATGACAGCCGCGGCCTTTTCATCCGGCGGCGAGAGTTTCCAGCGTCGATGCGACCAGAGCCATTGCTCGGGATGATGCCGGATGGTTTCTTCCAACTGTGCCACATATCGGCGCATCACCTCGCCGGGCGGCAACGACGCCGGCTCTTCGGAGACAACCAAAAACCGGATAACATATCGTCCCCGTCGGGTTCGATGGGCATAAGCCCAATAGACCGGCACGTCCAACCGCCGGGCCAGCCGCTCGGGGCCCATATGCACCGGCACCTTCCGACCAAAAAACGAATACCACGCCTGAATATCGGGCGGCGGCGGATTCTGATCCGCCAGAAAACTGGCTGCAAACCGACGCTCCCGCCTGCCCAACAACAGCCGCGTGATGCGTTTCACGGGCACGGCCTCATTGCCGAAACGCTCCCGCAGCGAGCGCATCAGGCGATCCGACGTCCGGCTTTTCAAGGGTAGATACACCACGTAATGCGGGAAATCCAGGTCCAGGCCTACCCGCAGCCCCGCCCATTCCCAATTGCCCAGATGGCCGGTGATGATGATGCCGCCCCGCTCCACCAGCATGGAATATGCCCGAGATTCGGCCACCGACACCCGGCGGCACAGCTCGTCTCGGCCCATCCGGAAAGCCTTCATCACTTCCATCATTACGTCCGCAAGATGCCGATAGAAAGCCCTTTGCAGCGCCTTCCGCGCCGCCGCCGATTTTTCCGGAAAAGCTCGGGCCAGATTTTCCGTTATCACCGTCCGCCGATAGCCCACCCACTGCATCAACCATCCCAGCACGTCGGACAGCCGATACAACGCCCACCACGGCAGGGCGGCCACCACCCTCACCAGCCATCTCATCGCCGCCGCCCAAACAGAAGACTTCCAAGGCGCACCATCGTGGCGCCCTCATCCAGCGCGACCCCGTAGTCATGACTCATCCCCATCGACAAAATCGAAAACCCCGGCCGGCCCCTTTCCAGCTGCTCAAACAGCTTCCGCAAAGCCCGAAACTCCGCCCGCACCCGCCGCATGTCATCGGTGTAGGTGGCCATTCCCATCAGCCCCCGAAACCGCAGGTTGGGATAGCGCGCATCGCCGCCACCTTCGAAAAACGCCGCCACCTCCTCCGGCGCCATTCCCGCTTTGGATGTCTCCTGCGCAATGTGCACCTCTATCAGCACATCCTGCGTGATGTCTTCCCGCTCCGCCCGCTGTTGAAGCGCCGCCATCAAACGCTCCCGATCCACCGACTGAATCAGCGCCGTCCGTCCCACCACGTATTTCACCTTGTTGGTCTGCAAGCGCCCGATCATATGCCATTCCACATCATCGGGCAGCGCCGGCCGCTTATCCCGCAACTCCTGCGGGCGGTTTTCACCAAAAGCCCGCTGTCCCCACTCGTAAAGCCGCATGATGCGCGCCGGTTCGACCTTTTTCGACACCGCCACCAATTGGGCCCCATATCCGGCAATCTCTTCCCGAAGCCGTTCAAATGCCGCTTGCGAAATCATCGCCCGCAAAAGTAGCGGAAGAAAAGGCTACATGTATTTTTTCATTTGGGCGTGTCCTTACCATCCACCCGCCGGCTGAGCGGAGCCGAAGCCACGCGGGGATGATGTGAAATAATGTAGGATGCAACGCATTTTGTAAGGGGGCGACGCATGCGTCGCCCCTACCCCCGCAGTCGGCGTCGGTCCCTGAGCTTGTCGGGGGGCCGTCCGCCTCGCTCCCGCCCGGCGCCCGCCGGGCCCCCTCCTGCAAAAAACGGGCGCCCCCCTGATGGGAGGCGCCCGTTATGCCCACACAAAAAGATAAAACGACTATTGCTTAAAGAACGGCCGTTCAATCGCGTGCCCGTCTTCCCAGCGCACCCGCACCAGATAACGGCCCGACGGCAAGCCAGCCGTAGGAATAAGCAATGACGCCGCCGATGAAACGGCCTTTTCCCATACCTTCCTTCCTTCGGCATTCACCACCGCCACCGTGGACACTCCCGCCGGCACATCGGTTAATTCCAGGGTATGCGTCACCACCGTGGCTTTCAAATCAAAGACATCCGCCGCCCGAAGCATCACCGTGCGGACCTCCGACAGGATCTCGGAACCATCATAATCGACCTGCCGAAGCCGATAATACGCAAGGCCTTCGAGCGGATGCGCATCCACGAATTGATAATGACGGAGCGTGGTGCTGACGCCCGCAGCTTCCACCTCTCCAATGGACTGGAACTGACGCCCATCCGCACTCCGTTCCACCACAAAGACCATGCTGTTCTTCTCGCTGGCTGTGGACCAGGTGAGCAACACTTTTCCATGATCCACCCGAGCATCGAAGTGCACAAGCTCCACCGGCAGCAGCGGCGTGCTCCACCGCATAATGAAAATATCATAATCGCCGTTCTGCGTGGTATCATATGCACCATTGGTCACAGGAAAGTCAGCCGACCGGGTTTTCCCTCCCAGATAGAGATAATCATTTGAATCTATACTGACCGAGTGGGCGGTTTCGTCAGATGAACCGCCGATATAGCTGGAATACAACAGCGTGGTGAGGGCACTGTCCATTTTAAGGATATATCCATCATATCCACCGTTGTGAGTGGAATCATAAGTTCCCGGCGTGGTGGGGAAATTGGTCGAATTGGTTTCCCCCGAAAGATATATGTTGGAAAGCGTGTCAAACTCCAGCGAAAGCGAAAGTTCTTTCCCCGACCCTCCGATAAAGGTGGATGCCAGGAGATTAGAGAGCGTAGAGTCCAATTTGGCTGCAAAAATGTCGCCGCTCCCCCCATTGTAGGTAGGGTCATACACTCCGGCGGTGGTGGGGAAATTGTTGGAGCGGGTTTCGCCTGTTACATAAATTCCACCCGAACGGGTCAACTTGCTCTTGCTGGCCCAATCATAACCGCTTCCGCCCAGATAAGTGGAATAAAGCAGGTGACTTCCCGTGCTGTCGAGGGTGGAAAGAATGGCATCATAGTTCCCGTTATGCGTCTTGTCATACGCATTGACCGTGGTAGGATAGTTGGTCGATCTCGAACCGCCGTTGATATATGCCCGACCAAAAGAGTCCACCTGAATAAAGTGACCCCATTCATGATTACTTCCCCCGATAAACGTGGAATAGTGCAGGAATGAGCCTGTTGAATCAAGCTTCAACACGAAGACGTCGCCGCCGCCGCCGTTATGCGTCACGTCATAGGCACCGGGGGTGGTGGGGAAGTTGGAGGACCGGGCATCGCCCGTGACATATACGTCTTCATGTTGGAAGTCCATATAGGTGGAATAACTCCAGTCATAGCCGCTTCCGCCCAGAAATGTGGAGAACACGAGCGTGCTTCCCGAGCTGTCGAGCTTGAGGACGAAGCCGTCGGCGCTGCCGTTGTGGGTCTGGTCGTAAGCTCCGCTTGTGGTGGGGAAGTTGGAAGAATAAGTGCCGCCCGCCACCACGATATGTTCATTATCGTGGGCAATGCGGATCGAGTAACCATCTTCATAACCGCTTCCCCCGATAAAGGTGGAAAAGATAAGGCCGGAGCCAAAGGCGTTCAACTTCGAGACCACGACGTCGGCATTGCCGTTGTGCGTTTCATCATATGCTCCTGTGGTGGTCGGGAAGTTAGCGGAATGCGATTTCCCCACGATGTAAGACTGCCGTTGATCATCCACCACAAGCACGTAGCCCCGGTCATTATTGGTCCCGCCGATAAGCGTAGAATAGTCCAGAGCCGGGTCAATAATCAACGGACGAGAAGGGTCATACGCCCCCATACGAAATGAAACACCGCCGCTTTTATTTTTTTCCATCCGGCATGCCACCTCAATGAGGTCGTCTCCCACTTTTTGATAAGCTTTCAGGCTGCCATGACGGACCTCGCCAAAGCGGGTCTGAAACGCCAGGTCGCCTTCTTCCGTAATCCACACCCCATCGGTTCCTTCCAGGCGAAAAGCGATCTGGGAAGGGTCGGCCCCGGGCGCCACAATAAAATCATAGCGCAACTTTCCGTCTTGCAAATAATGGCGAATGCGAACGCCGGGATAAATATCGTTGACCACCACCGAGCGATACAGCGGCACGTTCGTCACCCACCGGTCGGGATCATTACCGATAAAATAGTTGTATCGACCGCTCCGCCTTTGCTCTCCTTCTGCGTGGGGCAAAGGACGCGCACCGACGAGCGCCATCCGGACCACGTGCCCCTCTCTGTGATATTGAGGAATCCGCTGATTATCATAAGGAATATCAGGAGCTTCGTCCATACTTTCCGCGGTCGCTTCCACCGGCGTTTCCCGATAAAAATCATAAACGATTCCTTCTCGGGTCATCCAGGCGTTCAGCCCTCGAAACTGGATCAGATAAAGCACTTCCTCGGGCCATTGGCCCCGATTCTCGATAAAAAAGGCTTGCCGATCGACGGGTTGCCCTTGATCGGCGGCATGTTGTCCTTTCCCTATCAATGGGAAAAACATGGCAATGATTGCCATCCAATGAAGCATTCGGTTCTTGCTCATAAGGCACCTATCGTTTTGATTTTTGGCAGGGCAACTTTACAATTAAGTAAAGAAAGAAATAAGTGATGGGGGAAATTTAGACCGTCTCGGGATATCGTCAGCCTGGAAAGAAAAACGGAATCCGTTACTTTTGCACCCGCTTCCTGAGCTAAGAGAACAACCATCATGCGACGCAGAAGAAAACTGACGAAACGGGAATGGGTGCGCCGACGGCGCACCGCCCGGAAAAACCGACTGGTGAAGATGGCCGCCCGCCGGACTTACCAGCGGCCCGCCGAATTTGCCCTCACCGAGACATCCGGTGAACAAACGGATAACACCGAACAGAACGCCGACTAGCGCCGGGCTTCCGGATAAAGATACTGGACGGCCTGCTCGATGGCGGCGTCTTTGCCGCGGGGGTCGTAGTGATAGTTGAGGTTCATCCCGAAGAGGCGGGCCAGACCGCCCCAGAAGAGGGCTGTGCCCGTGTTTTTATATTCTTTGATGAGCCGATACACCGAGTTGTTGGTTTCGCGGCTGATGAGCTTAATCAGGAGTTTTCCCTGCGAATACGTCAGCCGTTTGAGAGGCTTTTCATATTGCGCCCAGAGGTCTTTTTCCATGTGGCGAAGGTATTGCCGGCGTTGAAGGGGGTTTTCAATGGTGTCGAGCGCGGCATTCAGCTGCCGCACCACGCCGGCCACGGCCCGGGCATAGGGCATGACTATCCGAATGTTACGATAGAGGCGATTGCGGCGCGCCAGCATCCTTCGGGTGCGCCACGGCATGCGCTGAACGATCCGCACCTCCCGCAACTGCATCACAGGGATGGTGTCGCCCGCTACGGTAATTTCGCCGCGCAGGGCCACCTGTGCAGGAAGGGCCCAAGTAACCGCCATGAAAAAAGCCAGGAACCAGAAGCGCATTGCCGTGGCTTGCTTTAAGCATAACCCCGAAGGTAGGCATTTGGTTTTCAATTTTTCGAAATCAACCCGTAATTAAAGGCCGGAATCGTGATAAACGTAAACCGCTTCCCCTTCACCGGAATTTTAACCGGCGGTAAATCAAACTCATAATTCACGCATGCTTTGTTCATCCATCGGGACGTTGCCCGCATCTTCCGTTGATAGTGCTTCACAAACGGCTTTTCCAACAATGAGGTTGATGGCTTGCGGCTTTCCATTGCATTGATTCTTTTACAGCAGAAGATGAAACAACTACTGTGCCATACCGGAGAACGGAATAGGAAACTTATGCCTCTGTGCGGATGATCTTCCCGTTATCCGTGCGTTTGAGTGCTTTTTTATAATGATATGACCGTGGGATTTCGTAACGGGAAAGCGCAGCGGTAAGGGCGGATTTCCATTCTTCGGTGGAAATAAAGCGACGGGCGGAATATACCAGCGCCACCGACTGCCCCAGCTCGGGGTGCGGCTTTCCGACCACGTAAAATTCGAGGTTGAGCTTCCGCCGCCATTCCCGAATCCGGGGGACATCCGCTATTTTTTGTTCGAGGACATCGGGATAAATCTTGATTCCGCCGGAATTAATCACATGATCGAGACGCCCTTTCCATTCGATGCCGTCGGCGTGGAGCGACACGACGTCCCGCGTATCCACAGCATAATCCCATGTCGGGAAGGCGATCTGCAGCGTGCCGTTGTCTCGGAGGGTCAAGGCTACATCCGGCAAGGGCCGAAATCGCCGTTCGCCGCGGGTGATGTTCCGCAATGCGATGTGGGAGAGCGTCTCGGTCATCCCGTAGGTATGATAAATGGTATTGGGCATGCGCCTCAACCGGCGCTCGACCTCGACGGGGATGGGCGCTCCGCCGATGATGACGGTATGGACGGCGGCCAGCCTTTCGGGCGATTGGTCAAGGATTTTTTTCACCTGATAGGGCGTAAAAGCCGCAAAATGGATGGGAGGGAGTGCGGGGTCAGCCAGCGGGTGAGCCGTGGGCGGCACGATCACGAGGTCTAACGGGAGGACAAGCGCCCGCATCAGGACCATAAATCCGCCGGCCCGCTCTACGGGAAGGCACAGCAGGGCGTTCTGATGGGGACGGAGATTGAGAGCGGCGGCGGTGATGCGCGCCCGGCTTTCGATGAACGCCCGGTCGAAACGGATGGTGCGCGGCGGGCCCGTGGAACCGGAGGTTAATAGGTTAAATGTCTCCTGCCCTTCCCGCCATCGGTGCATGATTCGGGCTACATCCCGGCCGTATCCTTCCAGGGAGCCGTCGAGAAAATCCGAATGGGCATGCCACCGATGCTGACAGAATATTCTCATGACTGCATCCAGCGGATCACCAGATAGGCCAGCGGAGCCGCCGCCATCAGGGCATCCATGCGGTCGAGGATGCCGCCGTGGCCCGGCAATATCCGTCCTGAATCTTTGATGCCCAGCGTTCGCTTCCATGCCGACTGAATCAGGTCGCCGATAAAAGCACCCGCCACGGCGGCGGCAGCGGATGCCAGCGAGGTTGCCGGGGGCAGGGTGGTCATCCATTGAAAGATGAGCCATCCGATCGCCCATCCGCCGAGCCATCCCGAGAGGGCGCCCGACCACCGTTTGCCCGGCGACAGGGAGGGCGCGAGCTTGGGCCCTTTGAACAGATTCCCGCCGGCATATGCCGCCACATCGTGGGTCCAGACCGTGAAGATGACGGCAAGGAGCATGGCGGGCTGAAAATCGCCGGCGGGGTCCGCCAGCCCCATCACCCCCCATAAGAAGAGGGCATTCCACCACCACAGCCGCCATCCTTTCCACGTGTCCGGCCAATGCAGGAACACAGAGACGGCCAGCCATGCCATTCCGCCCGCTATCCATGGGACGAATGCAGCGGCATGAGAAGCCGCCGCCCAGAGGCATGTGCCAACGACGCCTGCTGCGAGCAGCATCCGAGCGGCGGGATGCATCTGCTCGTTCCGACCGAACTCCACAGCGATGAGGAGGCCGATGAGGGCCCACAGCGCAGTCATCACCAGGGGGTGCACGAGGGTCCCGCCGATGACGACCACTCCGAAAAGAACGCCGAAGAGGATGCGTCGGAGCCAATCAGGCATTGGAAAGGGCTTCTTCAATGACGTTGCGCGCCCGTTCCGCCTCGGTGCGAGGCACCCATATCTCCAGATGACCGAATCCGTAGGCGGAATCGCGTTTGTTCATCAGGACGGCGGGAATGGCAAGGCTTTGCAGATGTCCTTCGAGGATGCGCGCCCAATAGGGGTCGGTGGTTTCATACACCTTTGTCCAGTCTTTGTCTGTTTTTTTCCGGAGTCTTGGTTGTCCGTAGAGCCGGCCAATAATCAGCGTGACCACGAGGCTGAGGCCCATCAATGCCCATGGCACCTTGACGTCACCGGCGGGGTCCCATGGCAGCCATCCCTGATGATGGAGCCATCCCAGCGATAGAATCAACATATTATTAAAGAAATGCACGGCAACGGGCACCCAAATGGAACGGCTTTTCCAGAAAAGATAGCCAAGAAATACGCCGAGGAACCATCGGGAGAGAAAGCCTTCCGCCTGCATGTGGAGAGCGGCAAAGAGGAAAGCACTCAGCAGGATAGCGAGACTGGGCCGCCCCATCCACCGCTGAAAAAGCTGCTGCGTAAGGCCCCGGAAATAAAACTCTTCTGCAACGGCGGGAATCACGGCTATCCACAACACCCGCAAGGCCCACTGGGCAGGCGATTGAATTTGCAGCAGCAGGTCATACAGCGTCCGCAGTTGGGTTTGGAAGGCCGAAGAAGTCCATGCTTTCGGCATCCATTGGGCGGCGTAATATTCCACGCCCATCAAGAAGGGATACAGGGTAAGGAGCATCACCATTCCAAGCCAGAGGGTCCGGCCCGATGGGGAAGGTGTCAGCCCATGCCATCGGTCGAGCCGCCACCGCAACAAAAGCGGCACCACCAGGGCGGGCACCAGCAGGGCCCCTATCAGCAACAAAGCATTGGCAAAGAGAAAAGCCTCCGGGTCCGACGCTGACAGTTGCGCCGTCGGTTGGCCCAGGAACCATAAATAAGCACCCATGAGGGCCGTCCCTAATAGAAAGCCTGCCCCTGTGGTCAAAAGCCACAAGGCGGCTTCCTTCAAAATGGATGGACGTTCCGGCGACATTCGGATATTTTCTACAAAACTGCGAAGTTGCCGCCCAACAACGCCGCGCACCTCAAAATCGTCGCAGAGACGGCAAAAACAGCTATCGGACCCGTTTGTGTTTTTTCAAATAAGCTTCGATGGCTCCCACCAACGACCGGTGCTCGGCCGTAGGGGCCTGAATATGCACTTCGAGCCCCTTTTCCTCGGCGGCCTTGAGCGTGTTTTCGCCGAATACGGCGATTTTGGTGTGTCCGGGTTCGTAATCGGGAAAATTCTTAAACAACGACTGGACGCCGAAAGGAGAAAAGAAGGCGATGATATCGAAGCGGTTAATGTCGAGGTCCGACAGATCGGCGGCTTCAATATGATAGAAAACAGGGGCCGAGTAATCGACCTGATGTTTTTCCAGAAACTCAATAATCTTTTGCGCACCGGCATAGGTGCTTGGCACGGGAAAGAAGAACTTCTCCTTTTTATATTTCCTCAGGATCTTGAAAAAATCCCGAGTTTCGGATTCCGGATAGAAGATTTTCCGCCGGCGGTAGGTGATAAATTTTTGCAGATAGATGGCCACCTGTTCGGAAGTGCAGAAGTAGCGGATGTCGGGACGCATCTCGTAGCGGATGCGGTTCATCATATCGAAGAAGTGATCGATGGCTTTTCGGGATGTGAAGATAACGGCGGTATATTGGTCGATGGGGGTTTTTTGGCGATAATATTCTCGGGTGTTGATGGCCCTGATTTCAATAAACGAACGATATTCGATCGTCACATTATATTTTTCCAACTGGCGAAACGGCGAAAGGGCGACGTCGGCGGGCGGGGGTTGTGAAACGAGGATTCGCTTAATCGTTCGGCGCCGTTTTTTCGTTGTCTTTTTAGGGGTTGTCATGAACGGGGCAGTCGAGTATTTAGGGTTAAGTACGGCCATAAAAGGAATATATCAGGACCATCGTCCTCTCCATATAAGAAGAACAAGCGGCGCTATTTGGACGGTGCAAAAATACAAAACGACCGGCCCTATTCGGGTTTGTCCTCTACCAAGCACACCGTTGCCCAGCATCACCAACAGCGCAACCATGTGAAGCCCCCACCACGCCCCCATGAAAAAATAACTTATCAAGGCGGGCATGGGGATTCGAAGGAGTGCGAAAAAGAAAATAAACCCCGCCAGCGCAAGCAGCCGGTTGGTAGTGAGCAATGAAAAGCCGAGGGGCTGGAAAACGCTGCGGGTGCGGGAAAAAACATAAGGAAGCAACCACCATAGAAAAACGAACCCGACCCACTCCAAGGGAAGTCGGGCCACATTCGCAATAAGGAAAACATGAAGCAACAGCAGCACATCCAACACCCACGGCGGTCGGGGAAATATCTGATATTCCATAACCTCCTCACCGCTCCACCATACCCAGAAATAAGACCCAAGCCGCAACGAGGGGGCATAATAGAGTGTGGCCCCCAGCGACAGCCAGGCATAGATGTAGAGGAAGAAAGGGGTCATGGAATCAGATATTGAAAACGGACATGGATAAGATTTCGGTCGAGCATGAAGATGCGCCGGTGGAGCGAGGCGGCAAAATATCCGATGGTATAGATCAATTGCTTTTGTCGGGTGCGGAGGTAGATGCCGACCCCATGGGGGACCGTCCATTCGGCTTCGGGATATTGCCGGAGAATGCCGCCGTAGGCCCGCATGCCAACGACAAAAGTAGATTGCCAGCGGCGCTCGACATATGCATGCACGACGGCCATGTCTTGGGCTTTGATCTCATTGATACGGAAGCCCGGGAGATGATCCATGCCGCCCATGGTAAAGGCATCGGATGCGGTAAGGGGTGAATCTTTGACCACGGCGGCCTCGGTGATGATTCCGGTTTCCCATTTATCGGCAAAGACTCCGGCATACCGGCTTTTGAAATGGACCCGATATGCGGGCAAGGTGAGTGCGGGCCTGACCGAGACATCCAATTGATACGATCGGCGGGGGATGCCCCACCCGTTGAAGTCGGCGTCCCATTGGACGGACAACAGGGTCCACCGCTTGCGGATCGGTTGTGCGGAGTCGTCATTGAGGGGGGCGTGCCAGAACGTGGTGATGCCGAGGCTTATTTTCTGGTATAGATGCCGGTAGAAAGTGATGGCGACGTCGGTTTGTTGGGTCAGATAGGCCGAGTCGAAGCGTTCGGTTCGGATGCCGCCTTGCAGGCCCAGCGGCGTGGCGGCGAGATAAGGCACAGCCAGCCGGGCCCGAAATGATGTGTATAGTTCCTGGCGCTGATAGCGCAATTCGGCATACACCGCTCGACGGAAGAGATTGTTCAAGACGGCTTCGGCCCGTCCGGTGACGACCCATTTTCGTTCGCCCGCCTGTTGAAGGTTCAGGAGTCCGTCGGCCCATCCCTGATTCACTTGCTCGACCGGCAGGAAGAGGTGTGCCCGCCCCGGTGTGAAGACCACATGAGGAGACGCTATCAGGCGCAACCAGGGGACCTGTTCGACGCCCTGCCGGACCGAGTCGAGGGTGCGGGGCGAGA
The DNA here is from genome assembly GCA_027009805.1 of Bacteroidota bacterium. GTDB lineage: Bacteria > Bacteroidota > Bacteroidia > JAADEI01 > JALVCQ01 > JALVCQ01. The sequence goes on along the minus strand of JALVCQ010000016.1, from coordinate 1,910 downwards.
AAGGACTGCCTTTCCGGTATCCGGCAAGGCGCGCCAGCACGGGAAGATGTACCACGGGCTTGGGAACGATCAGCGAGTCCCACTGCACGAATGTATCCGGCCGCACCTTTACGCCGAAGGTCAGGGAGTCGGCTGTGTGTTGTGAGATGGTCAACGCCGCCGCGGCAAATGGACGACCATGTGTGACGTAGTGATGGAGCGAATCGTAAGGCAAGCGTCGCAGTCGGGAAAAAGGGAGTGCAGGGGCATATTGAAGCGGCGTGCCCAAGTAGATTACAGCCCTGCACCGTCGGGCGCCGCATTCCCACTGTCCCCAAGCATAGACATAGCCTGAATCTTGATATCGGGCAAGCAGATAACGGACCAGAGGGGCCGCCGCCGATATGTCGGGAAGGGCAACGGTGTCGAACCGAACACCCGCAGGGGCGCGATAAGTTTGCACCACCAGCGGGACGGATTGCGTCCACGCCGCCGCCGCCCACAAGAGCATCGCGCCATGGAGCAAGGGTTTTACATACACGTCCCGTATTGCCATCGCAAGTGCCATTACTGTGATTTTCACATTTCGACGGGCATGAAGACCCGCCCGAAGATGCTGGGGGCTATGGTGCGGGAAATTGCCATGCGACAAAACTACCTTCCCGACCGGCGGTTGCACACCGTTTACTGGGGCGGCGGCACGCCCTCGCTGTTGCACGTCGAGGAACTGGCGGCGTTGATGCATGCCGTTCACCAGCATTATGACGTGCAGGCGGGGGCGGAGGTAACGCTGGAATGCAATCCGGAAGATATCTCGGCGGAACGCCTCCGGCAGTGGCATGCCCTGGGCATCAACCGGCTGAGCCTGGGCGTGCAAAGTCTCGATGACGGCATCCTTCGCTTTCTGGGCCGGGCGCACCGGCGGTCGGATGTGTTGCGTGCTTTCCACATGATTGAGCGGGGCCCTATCCACAACATAAGTATCGATCTGATTTTCGGCATGGCGGGGCTTTCCACAGCGGCATGGCAACGGATGCTCCGGACGGCGTCGGCACTACCGGTCAGCCATCTTTCCGTCTATGAGCTGACCATAGAAGGCCGCAATCTGTTGGCCCACCGGCACCGCCGCGGCGTGCGCACCTTTCTCCACGACGACGAAACAGCGGCCGCCCAATTTCAGGCAGCCCACCAGATACTGGAAGCCCATGGATTCCGGCACTACGAAATCTCCAACTACGCCCGACCGGGATATGAGAGCCGACACAATATGATTTACTGGCACGGTCGGCCCTATTGGGGCATCGGTCCTTCGGCGCATTCCTACACAGGCCGCGCCCGGCGGACAAACATCGCCAACAACGCCGTTTACATTCGTCGGGTGAACGCCGGCGCACGTTATTACGAAGAAGAGGTCCTTTCCGAAGCCGACCGGTTCAACGAATGGCTGGTGATGCGCCTGCGGCTGGCAACGGGGCTGGACCGTGCCACCCTTGCAGGCTTTTCCGAAAGATATCGGAATCACCTTCATCAGCGCATCGGGGCATGGGTGGCCTCTGGTCACATGCAGGCCGCAGATACAGGATGGCCGCTCACCCTCAAAGGGATGCTGTGGGCCAATCGGATAGCAGCGGATTTGATGTGGCCGGCGGCGGAGTAAGCAAGAGACATTCAGCGCACCAGCTGCACCATTCCGGACACCCGATGCCGCCCGCCGGCGGGGTCGGTCAACACCACCTGCCACATATACACATCCGCAGGCGCTGCTCGTCCGCCCACCCCGCCGTCCCATCCGTGGGAGGCATAATCGTTACTCCGGTAGATGACCTGGCCCCATCGATCGTAAATCAACAGCTGAAAATCCGTAAACCCCGATGCCGACACCCGGAAGCGTTCGTTGACTGCGGGACCTTTCCCATCCGGCGAGAAAGCGT
>JALVCQ010000015.1 GCA_027009805.1 Bacteroidota bacterium | reverse complement strand
TTTTTGCGAGGCGCCGTGATTGGAAAGGTAGGGTTTGTTCCATGAGTAGTTGAAGGGATTGACGGTGTGGCCGTGGCCGGGGGCCGGCAGGCGGCGGTTCAGCCCGAAGGCGACGTCGAGGAGGCGAACCTTCCCGAGCGGGTGTTGTAAGTTGAGCTGATGCAGCTTGCCCCAGCGGGCGTCTTCCAGGGTGGCAAAATGTTCGAGCACCTCTTCGACGGCTTTTCGGAAAGCGCCGACGACGACTGTTTCGAGGGTTTCCTGCGTCGGCGTGGCAATGTTATCAGCCCAGGGCAACGCCGTCCCGCTGACCAGCAGGTTGTGAAGAAAATAGATTTGATAAAGACGAAGATCCCGAAATTGTCGGAACAGCGTGTCGCCCATTTCGTCGCGGGCGGCTTCGGTGAGCAGGTGGATGAGGGTGGCCTCGAAGAGCAGCGGGGCGGCCTGGTCGGGTTCATAGCGATAGTCCCATTTTTCGAGGAGGTCAAGCGCCTGGGCTTCGGCGCCGGTCCAGCCGGTATGCTTTTGCAGGATGTTGATAATGCGCGGGCCGAGGTCGTGTGCCTGCATCGAATAGTGGTCGTTGAGCATGGCCTGCACGTCATCGGCGGTCAGACGGTCTTTCTGCTGGATCAGTTGATGGATGCGTCGCGCCCGATAGGGCAGGTATTGCCACATGCCGACGTAGTAGGGCAGGGCCGCGGCGGAGCGCTGATTCGCTGAGGCCACGTATCCCCGTGTTGGGTTAAACTCATACGGCAGGCTGTCGAAGGGGACGAAGCCCGTCCAGTCGTAGGCCGACGTATCTCCCGGGAAGAAGAGGTAGGGATGGCCTTTCCGGATGGGCACGCTTCCCACCATTTGGAGGCCGATGTTACCTTCGACGTCGGCATAGGCGACGTTCTGACTGACGGTGGTGAAGTGGCGGAGCGCTGCGCGAAATTCCCGCCAATTGGCGGCGCGGTTGAGCTGGTAGATGGCGACGGCTTCCTCGGGCAATTCATTGCCCACCCAGCGCATCGACACCGCCGGCGTGGCCACCTTGTTCACCGCCGTCAGGATGGGGCCGCGGTGCGTAAAGGGAAGCCGCCGCACCACGGGCGAGTCTTGTCCTTTCACCTTAAAGACTTCTTCACGGATGGTGAGCTTTTTCCATTGCCCATCCAGCCGATACTCGTCGGGATGGCCGGGACGCAGGGTTTCGACGTAAAAGTCAGCGCCGTCGAGCATGACGTTGGTCATGCCCCAGGCGATGCGTTCGTTATGGCCGGCCACCACGAAGGGGACGCCCGGCAGCAGCACACCGGTGACGTTCAGGCTGTCTTCGATGACCTGATGCGCCCGCCACCAGATGCCGGGAATGCTCAGGCCCAGGTGCATGTCATTGGAAAAAATGGGCTTGTTGTCAGCTGATTTGTCGGGGCCGAGGACCCAGTTGTTGCTGGCTTCGAAGACGGGTGGGGCCACGGACCGCAAGCGGGCCATGGCGGTCGTCAACGTGCTGTCGGCGACGGGAAGCCCCCGGGGAATCTCCTGATAGACGTAAGGGGGCAATTCCCCATCGGGTGGCAGGATGGCTTTCCACTGTTCGGAAGTGGGAAATTTCTTTCGCACGGCCTCGGCGATAGCTTCCATCCGGAAGCCGGTTTCGAGGTCCCAGGCCATATAGCCCACCAGGTGAAGCGACTGGCGCGACTCCCATGGCTCGGGGGCATATCCCAACACCGTAAATTCAAAGGGGAGGTCGTCTTTATGCGCTGTGAGATAGGCGTTGACGCCGGCGGTGAAGGCATCGAGGGCGGCTTTCACCTCGGCGGGAAGATGCCGATAGGCGCGGTCGGAATTTTCGGCGATGCACAGTTTCCGCAGCAGCACATCGGTTTCCAGCAGGTCGGGCCCGAAGATCTCCGCCAGCCGACCTTCACCCACGCGACGAAGCACGTCCATTTGCCACATCCGATCCTGTGCCATCAGGTAGCCCGTGGTAAAGTAAAGGTCGTGCGCGTTCTTGGCAAAGATGTGCGGCGTGCCCGCCGAGTCGTGATAGACGGTGACCGGCTGTTGCAAGCCGGAAAGCGGCCGCTCGCCGCCCCATTCGGGAAGGGCGGAACTCCGTAAATGACGGACATACCAGAAGCCCCCGACCACGATAGCAATCAACACGATCAACAACCCGAGTAAAACCTTTTTCTTCATGCAAAAACCCGATTGAAGTGCTTCCAAAAATAAGTGTCAGAGCCAGAAACGCTTCTGCTCTTGTGGAGAAGGCCACCGGCAGGCTTTCCCCTTCGAGCGGAGGCGAATCGAAGATTGGGCGACCTGTTGATAGAGCCATCGGCCCAGAGAGGCGGGTAGGGCATCTAACAGCCGACCGAGTCCGCCCCATGGGAAAGGCAGCCGCCGGAGGACGGCCGAGACAGCAGCCATTCCTGCGAGGGTTTGTTCTTCCGTTATTAACAATACACTGTCGGCGTAATCGGCTGGTAAACCCCGTGATTGAAGGAGGGGCTGCACGTGGGGTGCTTGCAACGGTGCAAAAAACAGCGGCTCGTCGCCCAGCCGACCCATCAGCCACCACACGGCCCCGTTACAATAAGGGCAGTCGCCGTCGTAGAGGAGGAGCGGCAACGGCGGACGGTCTCTGTTCATAATCGACAAATTTGCAGTCTTCCATTCATTTTTGCCGTATGAATTATACGCATCCGCCGATGGTTCATCTGGTGGTGGGCGGCCTCGTGGTGATGACCCTGCTGTGGCGGCTCAGCCGTCGGCGGTTGATGATGCTGCGATGGGGCTGGGGGATATACACCTTGCTCACCGTGGCGGCGGTGGTGACGGGTTCATGGGACGCCGACGCCCATCTGCCGTATCCCCGACCGGAGGGGTTTCGCACGCATGAAGTGATGGGATATGTGTATGCATGGCTGGCAGCCATGGCCAACCTGATTTTCTGGGCGGGACTTTCGGACCGGTGGCAGCGCCGGATGGCCGGCGGCATCCTCCTGGTGATGGCTGCGCTGTTGCTTTTTGTGGCCGGCAGGGGCCATCTGCTGGTGTTTGCGAGTGGGAATACTTAATGGCGGGCATATAGTTAAGACGAAATCCGGATTTCTCGCAAACGGCCTCCATGGAGTGTGTTTGAGTTAGCTTTGTGTGCAAATTCTCAAAAAATCTATCGTTATGAAAAAATTGTCGATTATCATTGCATCACTCTGTGTCACGGCGGGATTGGTCGCCCAGGATTTAAGTGCGTTTCAACTATCCTGTCATTATCCGATGACGGCGGGGCCGGCGGATAGTGCCGGACAGTGCGACTCGCTGCAATATCAAAACGTCTCTTTCGGGACCGACGGCGCTTACCTCAACGGGATTTATTTTGACGGTTCCACGCCCAATGCCTGTTTCCTTAAAACATCGGTGCTAAGCGCCTTACAAAAGCCGTCATTTGCCGTTTCGCTGGAGTTTAAGCTGCAACCGGACGGTCAAGAACACCCCGTGATGGTGATAGGCCCCCTCTGGCGGTTCATTAAAGTGTTGGTTGACGACCTGAATCAAGTGGGAACAGCCGTCAATGATGGAGCTGTCATGAATTACGGCTCTCCCCTTGATCCCACAAAATGGCACCACCTGGTGATTATTCACACCGGACCCGACAGTCTCACGCGCTTCTATATTGATGGGAATCTGCATTCGAGCTTTTCCGAGACCCTTCATGCGCCGGGCAGCGATCGGGCGATCACCGCTGATCATGGGGGCTCCGGCAAGGTGTTTCGGGGATGGTGGCGTCATTTGAAGGTGTATGAACCGAAGGCGACGGCGGGAATATCTGCGGGGCCTTTTCGGGGTAATCTGAAACTCGCGCCTAATCCGGTCTTATCGGGTGGAGCGGTCCAGCTTGACGGCGTGGCCGGTGCCAAAACGGTGACCCTGACAGACCTTTCGGGTCGGCGTTATATTTCCCGACGCCTTGCCGGCCGTCGCTTTCAGATCCCGTCATTGCCGAAAGGTGTGTATCTGGTGCAGGTTCAAAGCAGGGACGGTGTCCGTTACGGGCGTCTCGTGGTCGTTGAAAGGCCGTAAATGCGGAAGGCCGGACAGCCTTTTTACATTTGTGTTTCGAAAGTATAGCCGGCATATTCCCGGCGGATGGCATCAAGGGTTTCGAGGACGTCGTCTAAGTGGGGCGCTTCCACCAGCCGGATGCGCAGCGGCTTGAAGCGGGGCAGGCCGCGGAAATAGTTCCGGTAGTGTTTTCGCATTTCGAAGACGGCCCGCCGTTCGCCTTTCCACTCCACCGAGGCCAGCAAGTGCTCCTTACAGACGGCCAGCCGCTCATCGAGGGTGGGGGAGGGGAGCCGTTCCCCCGTGGCCAGATAGTGTTTGATTTGCTGAAATATCCACGGATTGCCGATGGCCGCCCGCCCGATCATGATGCCGTCGGCACCGTAATCATCACGGGCTTGCAGGGCTTTTTCCGGTGAGTCGATGTCGCCGTTGCCGATGATGGGAATGTGCAAGGCGGGATTTTCTTTCAGCCGAAGCATCCACGACCAATCGGCCGCCCCCTTGTAAAGCTGCTTGCGCGTCCGAAAGTGCACGGTCAGCATGGTGATGCCGGCATCCTGAAGGCGCAAAGCCACCTCTTCGATGCGGATGGAGGCGCGATCCCAGCCCAGCCGCGTCTTGACGGTCACCGGCAGCGACACCTGGTCCACAATCGCCCGCGTGAGCCGCTCCATCTTGTCGATGTCTTGAAGTATCGCCGCCCCGGCGCCTTTATTAACCACCCGATACACCGGACAGCCATAGTTAATATCAATGACGGTGGGGCGAACTGCTTCGGCCAGGGCCGCCGCCTGTCGCATGGGGGCTTCTTCGCCGCCGAAAATCTGAATGCCCACGGGGCGCTCGTCTTCGAAAATGTCTAACTTGTGTGTGCTTTGCCGCGCACCCCGAATCAGCCCCTCCGATGAGATAAATTCCGTGAACACCATATCCGCTCCCAACCGACGACACACCCGCCGAAACGGCGGATCCGAGACGTCCTCCATCGGGGCCAACATCACCGGAAAATCCGGCAAAACAGTATTTCCCAACATCACGCGTCGCCGCATGGGCCTGCTCAATTACGCAACAAAAAAACAACAGCGACAGCCAATCTAAAAGTGGTACCGCCAAGCCGAAAAAGGAACTCAAATTCGCAGCCCTCCCTTATGTTTGCAGCATCACAGCCGCACACATGCCGCCTAAGAAAAAACGCAACACCTCCGGCCGGAAAGAAAAGAAGGCCAAGAAACGCTCAAAAGCCGACAAGCGGAATACTGCCCGGCGTGAGCAATGGGCCCGTTTTTTTCGAGCGTTGGTATGGGGGACGGCTATCCTCTCTGTTTACGTTTTTCTCGCTTCGCTGTTTTTTCTTTTTTCATGGGAAAAAGACCTGCCGTTGGTGGCGGGGCTTTCCTGGGCCGATTTTCAGCAGGCCCATCCCGACATCGCCGCCAACCCCTTCGGAATGGTGGGCGCATGGATGGCCTACTGGCTCATTTATCGCGGGTTCGGCGTTCCGGCTTTGTTCATTCCTTTTTGGGGGATCTGGTTTTTACTTCGACGAATCAAAAAGTCGCTCCGCTGGGGGCCGGTGATTCGCCTCGGCTTGATAGGCTTGTTGGTGTTGCCGCCGCTGCTGTCTTTTTTCTTTAATGAAGTCTATCCGTTGGCGGGTGGGCTGGTGGGCTATCGCGT
>JALVCQ010000014.1 GCA_027009805.1 Bacteroidota bacterium | reverse complement strand
TGGAAGGCGTGCGGCAGGACGTGCGGGTGGTCAACCTCAGCCTCCTGAGCACTGACTGGTATCACGTGGAGCTGCGCCAGCCCACAGTGGACGGGGCACCGGGCATTCCGTTCACCATTCCGGTGGAAAAACTCATGGGAAAGCGCGAATATTTCCTCTATGAGCCTAATGCGCTGGGCATTCCCCAGGACAGATACGTGGACCTCAAAAAGGTGATCCAGATTCTCACCTCCGACGACCCGCGTTTTCAACTGCAAACCGTGGGCGGCGAACGGGTCAACTTCCTGCCGACCAAAAAATTTAAGGTGGCCGTAGATTCGGCGCAGGTGGTGCGCAGCGGCATCGTGCGGCCCGAGGATTATCCTCATATCGTCGATGAGATGCGCTTTGATTTCCCGAAAAACACCATGATGCGGGGTGATCTGCTGGTGCTGGACCTGATCGCCCACACCGACTGGACGCGCCCCATCTGCTTTTCCACCACCACCGGTTCCGATGCCTATCTGGGACTGGAGCCCTATTTCCGGCGGCAAGGACTGGTCTATCGTGTAACGCCCGTCAAAAAAGGCAACGGCCCATGGATTGATGAAGAGAAAATGTATGACATCGTCCGCAACCGCTTCGATTTCGGCGGGCTCGACCAACGCAAAATGTGGGTGGACTATTTCAGCTACGTCAGCGTGCGCAACTATCGGGTGGTGTTTGCCTATGCCGCCAAAGACCTCCTCGACAAGGGCGATACGGCACGGGCGGTGGAGCTGATCGACTACGCCGTCGAAAAAACACCCGAACACAACGTGCCCTATGACTTTGAGATGAACGAATTTGTGAAGGTCTATGTGCGGGCCCGGAAGTGGGAAAAGGCCCGTAAGTTGCTCCAGCGGCTGGTGGAAATTCACACCGCCGACGCCCGCTACTACCGCGGCCTCGACGAAGACCTGCTGAAACGGGCCATGCGCGAGTTTCAGCGGAATCAGTCGATCCTCTTTGACCTTGGCAGGGCGATCCGCAATACACCGCTGGAGCAGGAGTTCATGGAACCTATTGCTCAGGCCCTCGACCCCCGATTCTTCCAGCCTACACAATAATTTCAAGATGAAACACCTTGCATTTGTTGCACTTGCTGCTCTTGGCCTGACGGCCTGCACCTCCTCCGACAGGCCCTCCACCTCCGCCGAACAGCGGGCCAAAGACCATACCGCCGAAGCAAAAGACTCCTTGCGCTATCCGCAGGAGGTGCATCTGCGTAATGTTCGCCGGCTCACTTTCGGCGGCGAAAACGCCGAAGCCTATTTCAGTTTTGACGATAAAGCCCTGATCTTTCAGGCCACCAATCCCGACTGGGGCGCCGAGTGCGACCAGATCTTTTACTTCCCGCTCGACAGCGGTGATGCGCGCCGTTATCGGCCCCCGATGGTGAGCACCGGATATGGACGAACCACCTGTGCTTACTTTCTCCCCGGTGATACGCTTTTCCTTTACGCCTCCACGCACGCGGCCGACTCGGCCTGTCCGCCCACGCCCTCCCGCCACGGCGACCGATACGTCTGGCCCATTTACGACAGCTATGACATCTACGTAGCCGGTCTGGACGGCAAGATCCGCAGAAAGCTCACCGACTTTCCCGGCTACGATGCCGAAGCCACCGTCTCGCCCCGCGGCGACAAAATCGTGTTCACCTCCACCCGCTCGGGCGACCTCGAACTGTGGGTGATGGACATCGACGGCTCCAACCCCCGGCAGGTGACGCACGAACTGGGCTACGACGGCGGTGCCTTCTTCTCGCCCGACGGCGAATGGCTTGTCTTTCGGGCTTCCCGACCCCGCACGCCCGAAGAGAAGGAAGAATACCTGTCGCTGTTAAAACAGGGACTGGTGGCCCCCACGAACATGGAAATCTACATCTGCCGCGTGGACGGGTCGGACCTGCGGCAGGTCACCCACCTCGGTCATGCCAACTGGGCGCCCTTCTTCCATCCGTCGGGGGAAAAGATCATCTTTTCCTCCAATCACCGCAGCGGCGGCTTCCAGTTTAACCTCTTTATGATCGACACCAGCGGCGAGAACCTCACCCAGATCACCTTCGATTCCACCTTCGACGCCTTTCCGATGTTCAGCTACGACGGCACCAAACTTGTCTTCGGCTCGAACCGCTTCAACGGCGGCGGCCATTCGACGAACCTCTTCATCGCCGACTGGGTCGAATAAGCCTACGCCTCAATAAAGCTGCGCAACCGCCGAAGGTTGCGGGCGTCCCAGTCGTCTTTTTTAGGCGTTTCGATCACCTTGGGCACCGCCGGAAATCGGCGCATCAGATACCGAAACGGCACCTCGCCGATCTGCCCCTCGCCGATGTGCCAGTGGCGGTCCAGATGGCTGCCCAGCCCGCCTTTGGAATCGTTCAGGTGAATGGCCTTCATCCGATCGAGGCCGATGAGGCGGTCAATTCGGGCCAACAGGTCTTCGATGCCGCCTTTGGTGCGGATGTCGTAACCGGCGGCGAATGCGTGGCAAGTGTCCAAACAGAAACCGATGCGGTGTTGGATGTCCGCCGTCAGGTCCATCAGAGTTTTGATTTCCTCGATGTTGGTGCCGATGCTGGACCCCTGTCCGGCCATATTTTCCAGCAAGACCATCGCCGTGCCTTCGCCGGCGGCGGCCACGGCTGCGTGCAGGCCTTCGGCAATCCGTCGGATGGCATCGGGACGCGATTGTTCCCGGGCAAATCCGGGGTGCAACACTACATAAGAGAGCCCCAACTGTGCACACCGCCGCAACTCCCCGGCCAGGGCGTTGACGGCCCGCTGATGCCGCTCCGGCTCCGCCGCCGCCAGATTAATCAAATAAGACGCATGCGAAAAAACCACGTCCACCTCCGAGGCTTCCCACGCCCGCCGAAAACGCGCCCGTTCTTCCGCTGTAAATTCTTTCTCCTTCCACTGCCGCTGATTTTTCGTAAAAATCTGAAAGCAATTGATGCCCAGACCTTCAGCTTCGGCAAAGGCTTTCTCGGCCCCGCCGGCAATCGAGCAATGCACACCCAGCAGGTTCTTTTTCATAGTGCTTTTCCTTACGGATGGAGATATATTTCTTCGACCTTACGAATCTGGTCGAGCGAGCCCAACACAATCAGTTTATAGCCCGGCAGGATTTTCAAGTCCGGCGGCGGGTTAATGATATATCGACCGTCGGGCGTCTTCACGCCCACCACGCTGGCCCCCGTCAGCTGACGGACATTCAGCTCCTGCAGCGTGCGTCCGTGAAACTCATCCCGAAGGGCGTCGAAGTTGATCACTTCAAAGGAGACATCGGGAAACCCCTGGCCGGTGATGAGGTCGATAAACTCGGTGATGTCGGGCTTGAGGATTCGGAGCGCCATGTGCGTTCCGCCGATCTTATCGGGCAGGATGACGCTGTCGGCGCCTGCAATCATCAGCTTCTGGGCGGTGGTCTCATCGCCGCAACGGGCCACAATCCGCAGGTGCGGTGCCAACCGCCGGGCCGACAGCGCCACAAACACGTTATCGCTGTCGGTGCGTAACGTCGTAATCAGCGCCCGGGCGTGTTTGATGTTGGCCTGCAAGAGGGTGTCGTCTTCCAGGGCATTCCCCGGGAGCACCAACATGCTGTGGGCCCGCAACTCCTCGATGACTTCCGGGTCGTGTTCAACGACCACAAAAGGCGTGCGATAACGACGCAGTTCCTGAATGACGTGCTTCCCCGTCATGCCATAACCGCATACGACGACATGGTTCCGAAGCCGGCTGATGGTTTTTCTCATACGCCAACTGCGCAGGCTGCGCTGTAAAGTCCCGTCCAAAAGTAACAATGAGAGTGAGGACACCGAATAAGTGACGATCCCCACACTCGAGATGATCAAGAGGATGGTGAAAATGCGCCCGCCGTCGGAAAGCGGGCGAACCTCTCCAAAGCCCACCGTCGAGATGGTGATCACCGTCATGTAAAGCGCCTCCAGCCACGAATAGCCTTCCAACAGCATATATCCCGCCGTCCCCGCGGTCACCACAAGCAAGAGCAGGCTGAGAAGGCGGCTCAGCACACCACCGATCCGGGCTTCCGGCTTCAATCGGGATGCGTTTTGATCAGCTTCTTCGGTTCGATGCCGTGTTGCCGTAAAGCCTCCTCAAATGCGGCTTGCTGGCGTCGCGTGGCCGAATCCGTATTTGCCGAGAAATAAAATCCCCAAAGGTCTTGATACCGCTGGGCGATGGTGTCCACCGGCGTGGCGGGCAGTTGCCGCACCCACTGTTCCACCATCCCCTCCACGTCCACATGCTGAAACTTCCGCCCCATCCGCTCATCCAGCGCCCGAACCAATTCCTTATCATAGGTGAGCATCTCGGCCCGCATGGCCGCCCCACCCAGCTCGGGCAACACAAAATACACAAACCGATAGGGGAGCCTTTTCTCCGGACTGCGGTAAAACTTAAAGTCCACGCCCCGATGTTCGTAATACCACAGCGGGCCCACCTTCATGTGGCCCACCCGCCAGTCTTTCCGCACCGGTAGGTGCCCGATGAAGCTGTCGCACAGGCCAAAGCCCTCGATGACTTCCCGGAAGTTCGCCCAGTAGGTAAAGGCGCACTGCCCGTAATTCAGCACGGTAACGTCCAGCCCCTCGAAATAGGGCCGCAGCGCTTCGGCCCAGGCTCGTAGATTAGGAAGTTTAGGTTTATAAAACATCATCTCGTCGCCGATGCCATCGACCTGTTTCCAGATGCGCCCCTTCCGAACGCCGGGCAGATCCGTCTGCCGGTTGCCGCCCGGATTGGTCATCCGCTCGTAAAAATTGTTCAGCTCCACCCGGCTCAACGCCACCAACAACGCCGCTAGCCCCCACATCAGCCATGCCGGGACCCGCCCCTTCCGAAGCGCCCACCATTCCAGCAGGCTGTATTCCAGCAAAAAGTAAAAGAACGGCACCAGCGGGATCATAAAGCGCGCATACATAAAGCCGCCGCCCACCTTCATCACAAACAACAACAAATAGACCCACGTCAGCGCCGCTATCGCATTGATCTCCCGCCACACCGCCACCGTCGCCGCCTTCCGAAAGCCTGCCACATGCCAGCCATACCGCCCCAGCAACGCCGCATTAAAACCCACCCACGGGATCACCCACAACACGTTGCTCCAATAGACGCCGAAGTAATGCTTGAAATAGACCCAACCCTGCGCATATTGCGGGCTGTAGGCCGCCTTGGCATAGTAAGTATTGGGGTAAATGTCGCCGTAATAAGCAATCTTCCACGCCAGATAAGGCAACACGATGAGCGCCGTAGGCAGGTTCATCGTCACCAGATCGATCAGCACCTGTTTCCACGGCCGCTGCCGCAGCCACCATTCCGCCAGCAACAAGCCGTTGACCACCAGCGAGAAGAGCGCCCCGTCGGGCCGCGTCAGAAACAACGCCGCATGCAACAGCCCCGCCACCCACAGCCGACGCCGACGCGGCCAGCGAACCGCAAACAACACCAGCGGCACCGCCGACACCAATAGCGTGAAAAACATCGTCTCCAATCCGCCCGTGGCCCACTCCCGAAAATGAAAATGAAACACCAGCGCCAGCGCCGTCACCGGCACCGCCCACCGAAGATGCCGCCGCTGAACCCGCCACGACTGCCACAGGTAAATCGCCAGCACCCCCACCATCGAAAGCAAGCCCAGATTTAACGACACCGTCAGCGGATCCGCCCCCAGCCAGCCACCCAGCGCCAGCAACACCATCCA
>JALVCQ010000013.1 GCA_027009805.1 Bacteroidota bacterium | reverse complement strand
ATGTCCGATGCGGCGCACCGTCCGCGGTGAAGCCGTCACCGGCAGCGTCCGGTAGCCTGCCGCTGCATCGCCCGCGGCATCTTCCTGATCTTTCACAAATTCCCGCAGCAGGTTGACGGTGAAGACCACCGCGGCATATCGCAGGGCGGCGGTGCAGTCCACCGCCGACGGCCAATGACACCACACCACCAGCGGCACCGCCAGCAATGCCGCCACCATTACATTGCCCACCAGCGGCTGCCGCTGCGTCCATGCCGAATATGCCCATAACGCAGCAGCAATGAGGGTGAACAGTCCGCCGATGAAGCCATCCACCCGCCATCCCAACAGCACCGCACCCGCCGAGGTCAGGACAAACACTACCGGGCCCACCTGCGGCGGCAGCAGCCGCCCCAAAATCACCCGTTCCGGGCGGTTGCGGGCGTCCACCTCCCGATCGTAATAATCATTGATCGCATTCCCGCCGGCCACTAACAAGGCCAGTCCCACCGCCACCGGCCACACCACCGTCTCGGGCAGGCTGCTGAAACAGTGAACGAAAAGAAGCTGCGCCGCAAGGGTGATGAGCACATTCGCCGGGCGCACCAGCCGAAACAGCCCCGCTACACTTTCCCCGGCCACCGCTGTTGAATGCGAAGCGTCTTCTCAATCACATCCCGCACGGCGCCTTTTCCCCCTTCAAAAGGACTGACGTAATGGGCCGCTTCCAGCGCATCCCGCGAAGCATCCGCCGGCGCCGCCGCCAGCCCCACCGAACGCATCGGCTCGATGTCGTTCAAATCGTCACCCATATAAAGAATCTCGTGCAGGCCGATGCCGTAATACAAGGCAAACTCTTCCAGCGGCGTCAGCTTCCGTTTCACGCCGAAGTAGATGTGTTCCACGCCGATCCGCTCAAACCGGATTTGCATCCCCTCTTCCCCGCTGCCGCTGATAATGCAGATTTTGTAACGTTCGTCGAGGGCCACGCGCATCGCCATCCCGTCGTGCACGTTGACGTGCCGGATCAGCGTTCCGTCTTCCAGCACCAGCAGGCCGGCCGGCGACAGCACCCCGTCCATATCAAACGCAAACCCGCGGATCCGCTTCCAGCGCGCCAACAAGTCGGCGTTCATCGGCCTATGCTTTCATTCGTTGGATGACAAACTCCGGCATCAGCTTCATCACCAGCATGATCCAGCGCCAGAACCACGGCGTGTAGAGGGTGGCCTTTCGTTTCCGGATGGCGTTGACGATGTCGGCGGCCACCTTTTCCGGTGTGGCTGTCAGGGGCCCTCTGGCGATGGGCAGGTGCGCCGTCATCTTGGTGGCCACCACGCCCGGTTTGACCGTCACCACGTGGATGCCCTTCGGTTTGAGGCGCATCCGCAGCCCGTCGAGCCAGCCGGAAAAGCCCCGTTTGGCACTGCCGTAGTAATACAGCGACGCCCGCGGCCGTTCCCCCGCCACCGAGCTGATGCCCGCAATCACACTGCCTGCCGGCAAGTGCGGCACCAACGTCGCAATCACCGATACGGGCCCGTTATAGTTGGTCTCCATGATGCGCGCCCGCTCTTCGGCGTCCCGTTCCGCTAGGTCGTTATCCCCCAAATAGCCGGCCATCATCACCACCACTTCCGGTCGGGGCGTCAGCTCCGCCGCAAAAGAAGGGTGATGCGCCGTATCCCGCACATCCAGTGCATGGACTTTGACCTCCACTTCGTAACGGATGCGCAGGTCTTGCGCGTCGTCGTGAAGGGTATCCGGACGGCGGGCGGTCAGGTGGAGGTGATAACCGGCGGCGGCCAGCCGATGCGCCACCGCCCGCCCGATGTCGGATGTGCCCGACACCACGAGCGCCCATGCCATCTGTCCGACCGGTTAGTCTTTGTGGACTTCGAGGATTTTCACTTCAAAGGCGATGGGTGCATACGGCGGAATCCCCGCCATCGGCTGGCCGCCGGGACCGAATGCCGTGGCATACGGAAGCACCAACACCGCATGATCGCCTGCTTTCAATTGCGTCAGGCCGCTCACCAGCCCGGGAAGCACGCCCTGCTCGCTCAACCGAAAACCCACCGGGTTGCCGCTCTCCCACGAGTCGGAAAAAACCGTCCCCGTGGGAATCACCGTCGCCCGAAGATGCGCCACCAACGAATCCCCCACGGCCACCTGCGGACCGTCTCCTTTCTCTGTCCAGAAAACCCGCACGCCGTCGTCGAGCGTGGTGTTTTCCAGCTTGTCATATTCATTTTTCCGGATAAAGTCATCGATGACTTTCTGCTCGTCGAACTTACCCATCATCTTCACCCGCAGCTCCAGAAACGTCGCATCAGGATTATATTCCTTAAAGGCTTTTCCTTCTTCCGGCAGCGAGTCCATCGGAATGCGCAACACGAGGCTGTCGTGTTCGTGGGCCTGGACATACACTTCGTTGACGTCGGGTCCGGCCCCCGCAGCGGGCTCGAAAATCTGCACGGGCATGGACGTGCCGGCGGTGCGCGTGTTGGTGATCATCGTATCGCCCACCCACAGCTCGTAATGCACGTTCACCACGTCGTTGGGTTGCAACTGGGCGCCCCGCTCCTCCGCCGGAAAGATTTTGTATTGAACGCCCGTCGGTGAAACCTGAAATTCATCGTTCGAAGCGGTGCCGTCCTCCGAAGAACAGCCCGCCAGAAATGCCACAAGACCTGCCGTCAGAAAGATTGCTGAAAAAATGCGCATGTGATTTGATTTTTTATGGTGTGTTTTCCGACAACGATTGCCAGAAGCGCGGCAAAGATGCTTCAAAAAATGCAACCACCTCCGCCAAGGGCTGAAACGAACGGGCGCCGGCGGCGTGGAAATGCCCGCCGCCACCGAAATATTCGCCGGCAAAACGATTGACGGGATAAGGCCCCCGAGACCGAAACGAAAGCTTCACTTCCCGGGCCGTCTCCCGAATAAGCACCGAAATAAACACATCTTCCATTTGCAACGGAAAATTGACCAGCCCTTCCAGGTCTTCTTCTTGCAAGCCCTGCGCTTCCAGCTCGGCCCGGCTGACGACCATCAACGCCGTATGATAATCCCGAAACAGCGTCATCTTGCGGGAAAGCGCCTCGCCCCAAAAGCGCAGCTGCGCCTCGCGAAAGCGATAAAAGACCCGTTCGATGATTTTTTCCAGATCGGCGCCTTTTTCGATGAGCTTTCCCACCACTTCAAACAGGGCGGCGGAAGTGGAATAGTTAAACCGGCCGGTGTCGGTGACGATGCCGGTCAGCAAACATTCGGCGACGGTGGGCGTGAGGCCGGCGGGTGCTTCCCACAGCAGCCGGGCGATGAGGTAGGCCGTGGCCGGGGCCGAAGGATCCCACCATTGCCATTGGGTGGTGACTTTCGGATGCGGATGGTGGTCGATGAGCATGCGCGGGGCCGCATGGGCGCCGATCAACTCGCCAAGCTCGTCAAGGCGTTTGATCTCTCCAAAGTCGATAAACACGATCAAGTCGGCCTGTTGAACGGCCCGGGCTGCCGCATCGGGCGTGTCGGTGTAAACGATGATTTCCGAAACGCCCGGCAGCCACGCCAGCGTGCGCGGAATGTCCGTAGGCGACACCACCACGGGCGCCGCACCGGCTTCCTTTAAGTAATGATAAAGTCCCAGCGCCGAGCCGATGGCGTCGCCGTCCGGATGACGGTGCGGAATAAGCACAGGCCGGCGATGCGATGTAAGTGTTGCAAGAATGGCGGAGGCATCCATATGATGAGAGTCGGTCATAAAAAAGATGCAAACTTACGCCCTGCCGATGCCATAGCTTTGCCCGGGCAAATAGATGCATAACCCGCTGATGACAACGCCTCCGCTGCGAATCGTGTTTTTCGGCACGGCCGGCTTTGCCGTTCCGTCGTTGGAAGCCGTGGCCGCCTCGCCCCATCAAATCGTGGGCGTGGTCACCGCCCCCGACGCCTGGCGCCGCAAAATCCCGTTTGCCACGCCCGTCCGACGGTGGGCGCAGACCCACGGCATCCCCTCCATCACGCCGCCCACGCCCCGCGATCCCCAACTGTTGGAATGGCTCCGGCAACATCCCGCCGACCTTTTCCTCGTTATTGCCTACAAAAAACTGCCGCGGGCGGTGTGGGCCATGCCGCCGAAGGGCACGGTCAACTTACATGCCTCGCTGCTGCCCGACTATCGCGGCGCCGCCCCTATCCATCACGCCCTCATCCGGAGCGAGACCGAAACGGGCGTGACCACTTTTTACATCGACGATGCCATCGATACCGGTGACATCATTTTTCAGCAGGCCGTCTCCATCGACCCCGAAGACACCTTCGGCACCCTCCACGACCGCCTCGCCCGGGCCGGGGCCGATCTGGTGGTCCGCACCCTGAGCGCCATCGCGGAGGGAACGGCCCCCCGCATCCGTCAGACGATGCGCTCGTCCAAAAAAGCCCCCCGTCTGACGCGGGAGTTCACCCGCATCCAGTGGGACCAACCCGCCGAGCGCCTCTATCATTTCATCCGGGGACTTAGCCCCGTCCCGGGGGCATGGACCACCTTCGGGGGGCGTCGCGTCAAAGTGCTGTTCGCAAGGCCGCAGCCCGCAGCGGAGCCGTTATTGCCCGGTCATTTCAAAATCGACCGTCAAACCCTCCTCGTCGGCACGGCCGTGCCCGACCGACCGCTCCGGCTTGAGCGCCTTCAGCTCGAAGGCAAACGGGCCATGACCGCGGAAGAGGTCGTCAGAGGACGCCTCCTGCCGCCTTCCGGACAGTTTAATTAGGGCTTCAGGCAACGCGGAAGGGTGCTGCTTCGTCTCGTAAGTGTGTGGGTATGATGCATCCGCCTTCTACGCCGCGCTGGCATGTATGGGTCAGCGGCAGTCGCAAAGGAGATCGGGTGTGTCAACGCCGACTGTTTGACCATTTTTTACCCATGGTGATGGCCGTAGCAATGCGATATATGGGCACCTACCCCGATGCGTGCGATGTGGCGCAAGAAGCCTTTATCCGGGCGTTTCAGCGGCTGTCCGAATTGCGGGACGTGGAGGGCTTTCCGGCCTGGCTGAGAAAAATCACGGTGAACGTCGCCATCGATGCCTTGCGGGCGCGACGTCGCTTCCAGCCGCTCGATGCCGTCGATTGCCGGCCGGCCTCATCGGCCGCCGACGAGTTTCATTCCGACGCCGAAGCCATCCTCGCCTGCATGGCCGCCCTGCCCGAAGGATACCGGCTGGTGCTTAACCTCTACGATGTGGAAGGCTATTCCCATCGAGAAATCGCCGAAAAATTGGGCATCAGCGAAGGGACGTCCCGCTCCCAGCTGGCCAAAGCCCGCCGGATGATGCAACAACTTCTCAAACAACGCGGCATTGAACGATAAGCAGTGGCAAATGTGGCTCCGTGAGCAGGCGGAGGCGGCACGCGTGGACCTGCCCTCCGCCGATCAGGAAAAAATGTGGCAACGGGTGCAGGCCCGTATTCCCACCTCTTCGGCGGTGTGGGATTGGAAGCAGTGGGCCGTTGCAGCGCTGACCGCAGGCGCTTTGCTGATAGGCGCCCGTTTCACCGCATCGCCGCAGCCTGCGCAGCCCGTAATCCCTTCGCAAACGCTTTCCCTTATCCTTATGGATGCAGCCTCGGAAACCGTCTCGCCGCCTTCCGAACCATCGGCGTCCTCCGCTTCTCATGCGCCTAAGACCGACGCTGCACACGCTGCGGAAGACCCCAAAACGCCGTTGGAACCCCTTCCTGTGGCCCGGCGGGACGCCATCCGCCGCCATACCCCGACACCGCCCGCCGTCACGCCGCCGGCCCCGAATGTCTGGCAAGAAGATCGCACGGTATGCGAGGGCGTTCACACATGGCCCATCCCGCCGGAAGTGGGTACGGTCCTGTCGGCTTCCCTGAACGGCCGGCCCCTCAAAACAGATGGCGGAAAGGTAAAACTCCGCTTGCGGCCGGGCCGCTATCGCCTCGTCGTCAAAGGCACCGCAGGCGAATGGATTTGCCGGATAGAAGCAGCGGCGCGTCCCGATGCCGCATTTGAATTCACCGTGGCGCTGGACGGCCGACTGATGGTGGAAGCTCCCGAACCCGTCGGGCGGGAATGGTGGCGGTGGGACCAACAGGAACGAGCCCCCGAAGAAATCAGAACGGATTTCATCGCGCCGGCGGGAATCCACGAAATCCGCCGAGTGGTGGAAAGCCCGCAGGGATGCCGCGATACCGCCGTCCGGCTGGTGAAACGCCCCCTGTCCCACACGGTCCGCATCCCCAATGTCATCACCCCCGACGGCGACGGCCGAAACGACACATGGCAAATTGAAGTGTCCCCGCAACCGACTTCATTTGAAGTCCGCGTGGTCACCGCCGACGGCCGCACCGTCTTCCGGCATCATGCTTTGCCCGTCCAATGGGATGGAACATGCGGAGACCGCCGCTGTCCGCCCGAAACCTACTTTTACGTAGTACGGCTTCGCTTCTCCGACGAGCAACAATCCCGAACCTATTCGGGCACCATCACCATAAAATATTAACGACTATGGCAGATAAGACGACCGTCATATATTTGCTTGCCGCCTTCGGACGGCTTTTGAACGCTAAACGAACCCCTATGCGACGCTATCTTTCCGTATGGCTGTTTGCTGTTGCAGCCTTGCTGGTCCGCCCCGGCTTCTCGCAACCTTATACCATTCAGGCCAGCCCCGACCAGGGATGTAAGCCCCTCAACACCACGCTGACCATCAGCGGCATCCAGCCTTCCAACGTCAGCTATGTGGAATGGGACTTCGGAGACGGACAGACCCAGACCACCAACGGCCTCTCGACCGGCTACATCTATTCCAACAACGGCACCTTCATGGCCAAAGCCACGGTCTATCTCACCAACGGCCAGAGCGTCCAGACCGACTCCGTACAGGTCACCGTCTTTGACCTGCCCAATGCCGCGTTTACCCTGCTGGACGACGACACCCAGTGTTTTGTAGGAAACCAGTTCTGTTTTCAAGACCAATCCACGCCCGGCGCCGACGGATCGCCCATCATCGACTGGTTCTGGGCCTTCGGAACCGGCGCCACCTCCACCCTCAAAGACCCCTGCTACTCCTACAACGCCAGCGGCGACTTCATCGTCCAGTTGCAGGTGAAAGACGGCAACGGATGTGTGTCGCAGGTCACCACCTCCTCGGAAAAGAAAATCCACGTATTGCCGGACCTGGGGGCGTATTTTACGGTTCAATATGCTATTGGATGTGACGATTCGCCTACCGTAGTCACATTCAAGAACCTCACCGACTCCAACGGTAAGCAAATCATCTGGTGGGCATGGGACTTTGATGACGGCACCATCGACTCTACGCCCACTGCCCAGTGGACCGGGTTTACGCATTCCTATACGGTGGGTGGCACCTTCCATCCGCGCCTGATTCTACGCACCGCCTTTGGCTGCACCGACACCTTCCGGCTGCCCGGTGGAATTCTCAACATCGAAGCCGACTTTAACATCACCGCCCAATACGATTCCTGCTTTGAAGGCAATCAGGTCTTCTTCTCGCAGCCGGCCATCCCGGGCACGTTGGTCCAGACATGGACGTTTGACGATCCCATGAGCGGCAACCAAAACATTGCCACGGGCACGTGGTCACCCTCACACGTCTATCGGGGCGGGCCGGGATACTACCATGTAACCCTTAATGTGAAATTTAATCCTGTATATGGATGCCCTGATGCCGATACCGTAGCCTGTTTTCTGGTGCGCCTGCTGGGGCCGGTGGCAGCCATTCAGGTCCCGTCGCCCCCCAACCCGCCCAACAACTTTATCCCGCACGGAGGCCTGTTGACGGTCGATACCTTCTATAAAACCCTCTACAACGAATGCCTTTTCAAGGAGGCCCAGATCGACTCTGACAAGGTGGTCATCGGATACAGCTACGGCGATTCCATCCCCTTTGATATCCAATTCCGCTGGTGTAATGCCGACACGGTCCCCAACACTCCCCTATGGGATACGGCTAAGACCTGTCCGGATACCGCTGATACCCGCGTATGGATTGTGCCTGCCCAACAACTCATCCCCACCGACACCGACACCTTGCAGTATGCCTATGTGGGACAGACGTGGTTCCGGCCCTTCTATTCCACATGGGCCGGACTCTCCGGCACCGCCCTCATCGACTCGGTCTTCCCGCCGGGGCTGCTTACCCGAGCCAGCAACAACCAGGTTTGGGAACCCGGCTCGGGAACAGTCAACATCCTCCGCATCCACGACACCGACCTCTATCAATGCGACACACCCAACTGGGTTCACTTCACCAACGTCAGCACCAAGTGGCGCGGCTATTATTACTCCTCGGCTGTGGATGACTATGCCGGTGCTATCCCCGACACCTGCGACGACAACCCCAGCTATCCCTATGCCAGCGACAGCCTGCTGTTCTTCTGGAACTTCGGCACCGGCGAAAACTGTACCTCCACCGAAGCCAATCCGGTGGACACCTGTATGTTCTCCACCGAACGCACACCTGTGCACTATTACGGCGATTCCCCCTCATGTTACAATGCCACATTGATCGTCTTCGATTCGGTCACCGGGTGTGAAAGCCAGACCCAGATTTTGCTTCCCATGGCACCGCCCGATGCGGGATGGGATACCACCTATTATGACTACCTCAACCGAAACATGCAGCGCGGGCTGCCCCGATATCCGGCGGTCCCCCGCCGCGGATTCCTCTTCGGCACCGCAGGCGGCGTCTTCGGCGGTGAAAAGGCGTGCGTCTCGTCTGCCGCACGCCAATATTGGCTCTCTGTGGACATCTCCGAGCTGGCCCCCACCAATTGTACCTTCCAGGATTGGGACGTGGTCTTCGACTCGGCCGCTGATTGCCAGCCCGACACCTGTATGAACATTCTATACACCTACATCAACGACACCGTGGTGGTCCCATACGACACCATCTACAAACCGTTCCCCAATTGCCAGTGGGTCGATAAGTCGGTGATCCAGATGCTGGGCATGCGCTGGCTATACGGCACGGCAGGATGCAAGACCATCGGCGTCCGGCTCCAAATCGCTGAATGTTACGATACCTTCTGGTATCATAACTACCTTTACGTCCACGACAACGACCCGCGCTTTATCGTGTATAACAACTATGACACCACGGAAATGATCCCCGAGCCGGCAGGAGCCGGACCGGCGATCAGGACGTGTGCGCCTTTCACCTTCGGACTTCGGCCCCGCATCCCCGACCAGGCGGGTATCCATGCCTTTGCCTACAATATCCTGGCGATGGCCCGAAGCCCGCTCTCTTATCCATCCATGTTCGATACGGGCAGCGCCGTATTACAGCATGGCAAGTTGCAGACGCAACCATATTACACCCTGTGTCTCGAAGATTCGTTCATTATGCAGGGCAACCAGAAAATCTATACCCACTGCTTTTCCCACCCCTCCATCGGGTGTGGTGCCCCCACCGACTCCATTCCGCTGGATACCTTCCTGAACAATGGCTACATCGCCACCGACACTACTTTCTATAAAGACCTTCGCGATACCATCTTTACAGACAGCCCCTACTTTAACTACCCACAACTGGACACCCCGGGTATCGGACCGGGCGTGTATGCCATCGCTTCTTCCATCATTAACGCCGAAGGATGTAACAACGCCGGAAATCAATTCGTGATCGTAGGTCACTACGCCTATTTCGAGGCCGACGATACGGTCAAATGTATGGGCACCGGCGATACCGTCACGTTTACGGCATCGTTGGGCTATTTTGTGATTCCGCCTGATCCGGCGGTTGGCCCGTGGGTGATATTCGATACCGCATGGAGTGAGAACAGGGGCATCGTCCAGTGGGATGTGAACGGTGACGGTATCTATGACACGGCATTCGACGGACTGACTACCGTGCGGACCGTCTATACCCAGCCGGGCGTCTATACGGTGAGAATGCGGACGGTGGATACCTTTGGATGCGAGCAGATCACCACCCGCACCTTCTACATTCAGGCGGTGCAGGTCGAAGCCGATTTCGACACCCTTGCCGCACCCAACCCCTGCGCGCCGCAAGCCGTCTCATTTGTGGATCAGAGCCGGCTGTGGGGCAACTATCAGCCCATTTTAGGCCCGGGCGGACAGATCGTCGATTCCGCCAAGACCGACTCCATCGTCAGCTGGGAATGGGACTTCGGCGACAACAAAGGACCAGGCAGCCGAGGAACTATCCAGAACCCCACGCACCTTTACACCACCAACGGTGTCTTTGATGTCCGACTCATCGTCAAAACGGCCAACGGTTGTGTGGACACGCTGGTGCGGCCCCAACTGGTGGTGATCGATGGGCCGAAACCTGCCTTCACACCACTGGATACCATCGGATGCGTGCCCTTCACAGTGCAGGTTAAAGACTCTTCCGCCGCCGCCACCAACAGCGTGGCACAAAGCCTCACCTGGCAGTGGGTATTGGGCGACGGCACGTCTAATGTCTATCGCAGCCGACCCGCTGACTCGGTGTTTCATCTGACATATGCCCAACCCGGCCGATATGAACTGCGCCTCGTGGTCTCTGACAGCAGCTATATCGCCCAACTGAATGATACCATTAACTGCGCCGCCACCTATCCCGACACCACCAACCCCCTCGCACCCCGCTATTACATCACCGTCTTACCTAAGAATGTGGCGGACTTTGAAGCCAATAAACTGAAAGTCTGCGTCGGCGAAGAAATCGTCTTCACTGAAAAAGCCGACTCCATCTATTCGGAATGGTATTGGTTCTTCGGTGATGGAACGCAGGCCGCCGGTTCACAGGTCGTCCATGCCTACACCGATTCGGTCATCCATGCTACCTATACGGTGACGATGATTCCCGACTCGGCGCCGTGCCCCGACACGGCCACCATGACCATTGAGGTGTTAGGCGTGCAAGCCGCCGTCGATACCCTGCCGTCCAGCTCGCCGCCCGTGTATCAGTTTGCGAACAAAACCCGAGGCGGCGACCGCTACACCTGGATCATCCGTCGAAAATCGAACGGGCAGGTGCTGCGCACCGTCGATATGGACACCGAAGATTCCCTCGAACACGACTTCGGCAACGAACAAGACACCTTTGAGGTCTGTATTATCGCACGAAATGAAATCAGCTGCGACGATACCGACTGCATTACCATCTTCAATATCTTCGACCCCTATATCCTGCCGCCGAACCTGATGACGCCTAACGGCGACGACCAGAACGATCACTTTGAAATGGCCTTCAATGAAGTGACCGACTTCACCCTGGTGATCTACAACCGGTGGGGCGAAAAAATGTATAAGGCCACCGAGAAAGATGAGGACGAAAAATATCAGTGTCAGTGGGTGCCCAAGTCGCAGTTGACCAGCGAGTTTAAGAACGTAGGCACGCTGACGGATGTCGATAAGGTGCGCATCTGTTTGTTCTGGGACGGCAACCGCCCCGACGGCCGTCCGGCCAAGGAAGGGACCTACTATTACGTGGTGCGTTATCAATTCCGGGGCGAAACGAAAAAACAAACCCTGAAAGGCTCCGTTACCCTGCAACGTTAAGCCTGTACCTGTCTGGAGCGAAGAAGAGGGCCGGTTTCGCAAGAAGCCGGCCCTCTTCGTATTTTTGCAGCGGCGCTTCGGGGGTGTCGCACGGCAATCGCCGCTGCGGCTGAGAGCATACCCTTCGAACCTGACCAGGGTCATACCTGCGAAGGAAGCAAGCGCCCGTCAGTCATCTGATCCGTCTCGCCGCACGGAATTGCTGCCGGGAATCGCTGCTGTCTCGAAGGGCGTTTTTCTCCGCCCATCCCCGAACCGCCGACATAACGAAATCACTCACCAATGAAACACGCGTATGCCTTGTTGATGACCTGGGGATGGGCCCTGACCGCCTTGTGGGCCCAGGTGGAAGTCAAAGTCACGGTGCTCGATTCCGCCACCGGAAAGCTTGTCCGTTCCGGCGTGGTAACCATGACCTGTCCTGACCAAACGATGCACCGTGCGCTGGCGGAACAAAATCCGGCCGTCCTGATGGTTCCGCCGTCTGTGAACTGCACATTGGACCTGGCAATCAACGGAATGCATTACCGGGAAAGTCTGCGCCTTGACCGTCCCCGCCATCGGTATCTATGGAAAACCGCCACAGCCATTCGGCCCGTTGAAGATGTGGCCTCCTTGATGACCCTTCGGGAAGCCGTGGTAAGCGCCGTCCGCACCCGACCCGACGACCCCGTCCCTTCCTCCGCCCTCGGCACCGAACAGATTGAAACGCAAAACGTCGGAAAAGACATCCCCTTTCTACTGACGACCATGCCGGCGGTGGTTGCCGCCTCCGACGCCGGCATGGGCGTAGGATACACCGGCTTCCGCATCCGGGGCATCGACATGACCCGCATCAACGTCACCCTCAACGGGATTCCCCTCAATGACGCCGAGAGCCACGGCGTCTGGTGGGTGGACCTCCCCGATATCGCCGCATCCACCGACATGATTCAGTTGCAGCGAGGCCTCGGGATGACCACTTACGGCGGCGGCGGACTGGGGGCCAATCTCAACATCAGCACCGAAGGCGCCGCCGAAAAGCCCATGGCGAAACTGTATCAAACAGCGGGAGCCTATCGAACCTTTCGCACGGCCCTCAAAGCCGCCACCGGACGCCTCCCTTCCGGATGGGGGTGGACCGGCCGAGTCTCCCGAATCCACTCCGACGGATGGATCGACCGCGCCTTCTCCAACCTCACCTCTTACTATCTCGCAGGCGAATATTTCCGCCGACGAACGCGCATTCACCTCATCCACTTCGGTGGAAAAGAAAAAACCTATCAGGCATGGTACGGCGTGCCCATCGATTCCCTGACCGTGAACCCCACCGTTAATGAAGCCGGAACCGAACGCCCGGGCGAACCTTACGACAACGAAACCGATAACTACTGGCAATATCACTGGCAAGCCCATCTTTCCCATCAGCAGAATAACTGGACCCTGCGTCTTTCAAGTTTCTATACCCGAGGATACGGCTATTACGAACAATACAAAGCCGGCGAAGACCTCATCGACTATGGCGCCCCGCCTGTCGTCACCGCAAACGACACCATCACATCCACCGACCTCGTCCGACAATTGTGGCTGGATAATCATTTCTACGGCGGCATTGCTTCCGCTACATATGCCGATGACTACACCACCGCCACCATAGGGGCGGGCGCCCACCGCTATGATGGACGACACTACGGAAAAGTCATCTGGGCGCAATGGGCTGCCACGTTACCGAAAGATCACAAATGGTATGACCTCGATGCCCGTAAAGACGAACAATATGCCTTCGTCAAAGTCAGGCAACGGCTTTCCTCGGAATGGACGCTCATGGCCGACGCCATGTTGCGAAGCGTGCAATACCGGATGAACGGCTTTCGAGACCATCCCGCCCTGCGTCATCGGGTGCATTATCTTTTCCCTAATCCACGGATAGGCTTCACCTGGCAATCCCCTTCGTGGGGAACGTTGCGCCTTTTTGCCGGACTGGGACATAAAGAGCCCAACCGAGACGATTATGAGGCTTCCCCGCAGCGCCTACCAAGCCCTGAACGTATGTTCGATGTCGAGCTGGGATGGCGCTATCAGAAAGAAAAAAGCCGCCTCGACATCACAGTGTACGACATGGAATACCGAGATCAGCTGGTGCTCACGGGAAAAATCAACGACGTGGGCGCCTATACCCGTGAAAACGTCCCCGAAAGCTTTCGGCGGGGCGTGGAAATTGAAGGAGCCTATCAGATTTTCCCCACATTACGCATCAAGGCCAACTATGCATTTAATGATGCCCGAATCAAACGGTATGTGTGGTATGTCGATGATTGGGATACGTGGACGCAGGACTCGATGGTTTTCGAGAATGTGCCGGCGGCTTTTTCGCCCCGACACGTCGGTGCCGCTGTGCTGGCATGGCAGCCGTTGCCTTCATGGAAAGCCTCCCTCGAAACCAAATATGTCGGGAAACAATACCTCGACAACACTCAGAACCCCCATCGAAGCCTTGCGCCCTATCTTCTCTTAAACGCCCGCCTCCGCTATTCCGCCAAGCTCGCCGGACCGGTGCGGAAAATAACGGCGGGCCTGGATGTGTTTAATCTGTTAAATAAAGTATATGCGGCGAATGGCTGGACCTACGTATATCGGAGCGGAGGCCGGGAACAAGCCATGGTATATGTCTATCCGCAGGCGCCCCGCCACGCCATGGTGTCGCTACTTATTGAATTTTGAAACAATCCGCCCTTTATCGCCGTTTGCTATATTTGCAAACACTTAGCGAAACCCCAAACTCATGCGTGCGAACATTTTAGGTATTGCAGGGGCTGCGTTGATGGCCCTTTTCATGGTGCAGTGTAAGCGGGATATCCCCACGGTCAGCTATACGCAAGAACACGCCGACCGGCCGGGTAGGGGGCCTAAGTCTGACACCCTGTATGTGCTCACCAAAAAAGAAGGCGGCCTCGAAGCCATGGGCGGCGTGAAAGTGGATATTTTCTATACCGCCCTCGACTTCAATGAAAACCGCAACATCATCGCCACCGAGTTCTCCGACAACAACGGCGTAGCCAAATTCGTCATCACCGGCGTGCCGCGGACGGTCTGGGGACGAGGCTTTACCATCTCCTCCGGCGACACCCTCACCGGCATCATGAAAGATGCCAGCGGCAACATCGGCGTGCTGGTCAAAGACCTCAGCGCAGGGAAAAACACCGGCATCATCGAGATGAAAAAATAATAACCCCGCCTTCCCGTAACGGTTATTTTTGCCCGCCAGCGCTCCGGCGTTGGCGGGCTTTTTATTGCACTTCGATGTTTTCGTGGATCTGGATATTTCTCCGGGGTCTGGCCATGGGCGCAGCCGATGTCATCCCCGGGGTCTCGGGCGGAACCATTGCATTCATCACAGGCATATATGAGCGATGGATCGATGCGCTGAAACAGCTCAACTGGCATGCCCTCCGCCTCCTCCTCTCCGGCAGGTGGCGGGCTTTGTGGCAATATGTGGACGGCGCGTTCTTATTCCCCCTGTTGGGCGGCATGCTGGTCGCTATTCTCTCTTTAGCAAAGGTCATTAAGTTTTTGATGGCCCATCATCCCGTGCCTTTGTGGGCGTTTTTCTGGGGATTGATTGCCGCCTCGGCATGGGTGGTTCGCCTCCGCATCCGGCGCTGGAACATCACCGTTCTGGGTCTTTTCTTCGCCGGCATGGTCGTGGCCGGGTGGATCAGCTCCCTCAGCCCCACCCAGACCCCCGGCACTCCGCTGCAACTCCTCGCCGGCGGTGCCCTCGCCATCTCTGCGATGATGCTCCCCGGCATCTCCGGCTCCTACATCCTGATGGTGCTGGGAAAATATGAGCAGGCCATTCACAGCGTGGCCGCCGTCGTCGATTTCGGCCGAGACATCCTCACCGGGCAGCCCGCCCCATGGCCCACCGATGCCCTCCTCGCCTTATCGATGCTCCTGGTCGGCATCCTCATTGGGTTTGTCGTGTTTTCCCGCCTTCTCTCATGGCTGCTTCATCATTATCACGACCCCACGCTGGCCGTCCTCATGGGCTTTATGGTCGGCTCGCTCTATAAAGTCTGGCCGTGGAAACAGATGGTGGACGGCCTCCCCATCGGCTATATCCCCACCCTGGAAGATCCGCATTTCTGGTCCGGCATCATCTGGATGGCGGTCGGCATCGCGGTGGTGTGGCTGCTCGAACGCTGGAGCCCACCGGAAAAATAGCGGCGTTCGGACTCGCTCCGGCCGACTACATCCGTTCCGGCATCTCAATGCCCAACAGGCCCATGCTTTCCCGCAACGCCTCGGCCACCCGTTCCAGCAACAGCAGCCGAAAATGTAATACCGGCTCCGATTCGGCTTTCAACACCGGATGGTCGTGATAGTAGGCGTTGAACTGATGTGCCAGCTGATAGGCATATTGCGCCAGCGGCGCCGGCGATAGATTTTCGACGGCGTTGGCAAATACATCATACAGCCGATACAACTGACGGATCAGCGCCACCTCGGCCCCGTCGGGTGCATACCCCGCAGCCGTCTCCGGGCGGGCCGCCCCCGACGCCTTGCGCAAAATGGAGTGAATGCGCGCATGCGCATATTGAATGAACGGCCCCGTCACGCCAAAGAAATCAATCGACTCTGCGGGGTCGAACAGGATGCGCCGCTGCGGGTCGTTGCGAAGGATGTGATATTTCAACGCCCCCATCCCGATGATGTGATAAAGCCGCTCCCGTTCTTCCGCGCTCAGGGCGTCCACCTTCCCCAGCTCCTCACTCAGCCGCCGGGCTTGCGCGACCATCTCATCCATCAGTTCGTCGGCATCCACCACCGTCCCCTCCCGAGACTTCATTTTTCCTGTGGGCAAATCCACCATCCCATAAGACAGATGATGCACCGCATCGGCATAGGGCGCCCCCATCTTCTGCAAAAGCGCCTTCAAGACCTTAAAGTGATATTGCTGCTCGTCGCCCACCACGTAAATCGAGCGGTCCATCTGAAAGTCGAAGTAACGCAGCGCCGCCGTGCCGATGTCCTGTGTGATATAGACGGTGGTGCCGTCGCTGCGCAGCAGCAGTTTCTGGTCCAGCCCTTCCGCCGTCAGGTCGGCCCATATCGAACCGTCTTCCTTGCGATGGAAGAGGCCCTGCCGCAGCCCTTCCATCACGTGCTGCTTGCCCACCAGATAGGTCTCCGACTCAAAGTAGGTTTTGTCGAAGTCCACGCCCATCCGCCCGTAGGTCTCGGCAAAACCGTCCAGCACCCAGCTGTTCATCTTCAGCCACACGGGCCGGATGTGCAGGTCGCCCGCTTCCCACCGCCGCAGCACTGCCCGCGCCGCCTGCATTATCGGCGTCTCCTCGCTTCCCCCCTCGGCCTGTTGCTGCTTATGTGCTTTCGCAAACCGCACGTAATAGTCCCCCACAAAATGGTCGCCCTTCTTGCCGGTGCTTTCAGGCGTGGCCCCGCCGCCGAACTGCATCCACGCCACCATCGACTGCGCAATGTGAATGCCCCGGTCGTTGATCAGATTCACCTTATACACCTCATGCCCATACCGCTGCAAAATGGCCGCCACCGACCACCCCAGCAGGTTGTTGCGGATGTGCCCCAGATGTTGCGGCTTGTTGGTGTTGGGCGAGGAATATTCAATGACGATCCGCTCCGCCCGCTCCGCCCGCGGGAAAAATCCCGCCGCCGGCAGCGCTTCCAGTAAAAAACGCCGCCATGCTTCGGCCGAAAAAGAGATGTTCACGAACCCCTTTACCACTTCATAGCGCTCCACCGCCGGAACCGTCTGCACCAACCATTCCCCCAGCACCGCCCCCACCGCATCCGGTCGTTGCCGCAACGCCTTCGCCAGCGGAAACACCACCACCGTCAGGTCCCCCTCAAAATCCGGTCGCGTGTATTGAATGATCGGCCGAACGTCCGTCACTCCCTTATCCGCCAGAAATCGGCGCACCCCCTCCGAAAGTAAATCATGAAAGCGTTGCATGCGGTCAGTTTTTCCGAGACTGCAAAAATGAACACCTCACCTTAGACCTTCGATGATATAATATTGGGGGCGTGCCCCTCCGGCGCCTTTCGCCCGTTGCCTTCGACAAGCTCAGGCAGCGGGCGCGGTCGGCGCCTTCGAGTCGGGCCCCTGCGGGCTCGGCTGTTCGCCTCGGCCCGCCCGTCATCCCACTCCACACCCTGCGCCACCCGCGTGGCTTCGACTCCGCTCAGCCAGCGGGTGCTTTCCACGGGCGGCGGTCCCTGAGCTTGTCGAAGGGCGGGCCGCCTCGCTTGCGCTCGGCGCCCTACGGGCCCCTCACGCGAGACTTCCGCTCCCTGAGCGGAGCCGAAGGGGCGGAAGGCACCAGACCATCCCGCGTGGCTTCGACTTCGCTCAGCCAGCGGGTGTATGTAGGGGCGACGCATGCGTCGCCCCTACAAACGGTGTTGATTTAAGAACACCGATTAACGAATGCTGATTTAAGAACAAAAAGTAGCAATTTAAAATAAATTCTTAAATCTTCAATCGGCGTTCGATGTTCGATATCCCCCAAAGCGTGCCGTGCCTTCTATACCTTACAAAACGTTCCCCCGCCAAAAGAACCCGCATAGACATCAGCGCTGAAAGCGGGCTTCCGAGTTTTTTACGTTTTGGGAACCGAAACGCTTCCTGTGCGTTATTAAGGATGCTGTTGCCTGCAAAAGGCGGGCGGCTGAAAAAACTTTCTGCAAAAGGCCCCGGATAGAAATGGGCGCCTTACTTTTGCGCTCCCGATGGCGAAGTCGTCGGGATGTTAATTTTTTGA
>JALVCQ010000012.1 GCA_027009805.1 Bacteroidota bacterium | reverse complement strand
AGTAAACGTGATGGTGGCGACCATCGCCTTCGGGCTGGGCATCGACAAACCCGACATCCGCTACATCATCCACTACGACATCCCGAAAAGCCTCGAAAGCTACTATCAGGAAACGGGGCGGGCGGGCCGCGACGGACTGCCGTCGCATTGCCTGCTGTTTTACGACATCAAAGACGTCGATAAATTCGAGCACTTCCTGCACGACAAGCCCTATTCCGAGCGGGAGATTCAGATGCAGATGCTGGAAGAGATGGCCAACTTTGCCGAGACGGCCATCTGCCGGCGGAAATACCTGCTTCGCTATTTCGGCGAGGACTTCAACGAAGAAGACTGTCAGGAACAATGCGACAACTGCCGGCATCCGAAGCCGAAGGTGCGCGTGAAGGAGGAGGCCGTGACGGCGCTTTCGCTGGTGCGGGACTTGCCGGGTCGGTTCCGGATTCGGCATTTCGTCGATATCCTCTCAGGGCGGGCATCCAGGGAAGTGGCGCATTATAAACATCATCAGCTGCCGGTGTTCGGAACAGGCAAAGAGAAGGGGGCCCTGTTCTGGAACTCGCTCTATCGGAACCTGCTGGTGAGCGGCTATCTGGAAAAAGAAATCGAAAACTACGGTACCCTTCATCTCACGGCGCAGGGCAAGGCCTATCTGGCCGAGCCGACCGAGCTGGAAATCGCCGTCAATCGGGACATCGAAGCCAAGCCCGAGCCGGTGCACCTTGGCGGCGGCGCCGCCGACGAGCGGCTCTTCAAGATGTTACAGGCCCTGCGGAAAAAGGTGGCCAAGCAGAAAAACGTCCCCCCTTACGTTATCTTCTCGGACCCGGCGCTGGAAGAGATGTCGCTGCACTATCCCACCACCGAAGAAGAGCTGATCAAAATTCAGGGCGTCAGCCGCGGCAAAGTGGCCAAATACGGCAAGCCCTTCCTCGAATTTATCGCCGGATATCTGGAAGAATACGGCCTCGAAAAGCCCACCGAAGTCGCCCACACCCGCCCCAAAAGCAAATCCAAGCAAAAAATCCTGCTCATCCAGAGCATCGACCGTAAGACCGACCTCGAAGACCTCGCCCGCATGCACGGCATGACCATGGAAAAGCTGCTGGACGAACTGGAAGAGATCGTCCAAGAACGCAAGATCGACATCAGCTATTACATTGACAACGTCATCGAGCCCGAAGCACAGGAAGAGATTTACGAATATTTCCGCAACTCCGACGACGCCTCCATCGATGCAGCCCTCGAAGAACTGGGCGAAGACTACTACACGCCCGAGGAGATTCGCCTGATGCGCATCAAGTTTATGTCCGAACTGGCCCACTGATGAAGCGGGCGTGGCTGTGGCTGGTGGTGGGGGCCGGCATGTGGTGGACCGGCGCTGTCTCGGCGCAGCCGGCGCCGGATTCTGTGCTGACCGAGATTTGTCGCGACTCCTTTTATCGTTACTGGGAGCGGATTCCGGCACAGCAGTGGAGCCTGCTGGGTTTTCACCTCGGTATGACGCTGGATGCCGCCTTCCACAACTTCGACTCCACCACGCCCTTCTACCTGCGGCCCGACCCGTTCAAAGTGCGCCGCTATTATTTCACCGACACCGGCGAGGGCGACCGCAACATCCCGCTGCTCTACCTCATCTGGCAGCGGGGTTCCGACAGCCTCGACGAAATCGTGGTCTATCCTATCTTCTGGAAATATTGCCACATCGGCCTGTCCGATTCGGCCTACCATCATCACATCGTGGACCTGATGGCCGCCCTGCCGGGCCCCGCCGCCATCCGCCGCGGCGTGGAAATCCCGCACATCCACCTGTGGGAGTCAGCGGTTATCTTTCCCAAGCCGCACATCTACATCACCCGGCTTCGGCAAGACTCCACCGTCTCTTACCGCGTGGGCCTGTGGCGAAAAGGCGACGTCCCGCCCACGCTGAATACGGCGGAATAGCCGGCTACAACGACCGCCGCTCGGCCAGCGTGCGCATCAGCTTGCCCGCAAAGATGAAGGCCTTCAAGGTGGGCTCGTCGGCATCCATAATGGCATCCACCGGCCCCTGCCAGGCCAGCTGTCCTTTGTGAAGAAAGTAAGCCCGGTCGCCGATTTCGAAGACCGAGTTCATGTCGTGGGTGTTGATGACCGTGACGGTCTGAAACTCCTCGGTGATTTCCCGAATCAGCATGTCGATGCGGATGGCCGTTTGCGGGTCGAGGCCCGAGTTGGGCTCGTCGCAGAAAAGATAGTCGGGATTGAGGACGATGGCCCGTGCCAGTCCGGCCCGCTTTTTCATTCCGCCGCTCAGCTGCGCCGGATATTTGTCGTTGGCATCGGCCAGCCCCACCCGCTCCAGACAATAGTTCACCCGCGCTTTCATCTCGTCGGGCGTCATGTCGCTGTATAGCCGCAGCGGCAACATCACATTTTCTTCCAGCGTCATCGAGTCGAACAGCGCCGCCCCCTGAAACAACATCCCGATGCGGCGGCGGATGTGCCGCTTCTCGGCCGTCGAAAGCGCATAAAAATCGTGGTCGTCATACCACACATGCCCGCCGTCCGGTGCATACAGCCCCACCATACACTTCATCAACACCGTCTTGCCGCTGCCGCTCGCACCCAACACCATATTACACCGGCCCTGCTCAAACGTGGCCGTGATGCCCTTCAGCACCGCCTGATCGTTAAACGACTTGCGAAGATTTTCCACCCGAATCATCACAGAAGCAATTGCGCAAGGATATAATCAAACAACAAGATGTTGATGGCGCTGAACACCACCGCCCGCGTGCTGGCCCGCCCCACTTCCAGCGCTCCGCCGCGGACGAAATAGCCTTGATAAGCACTGATCGACACAATCAAGAACGCAAACGTAAACGACTTCGTGAGTGCAAAAAAGAACGTATAGGGCCGAAACGACGCCCGCGCCCCTTCCAGAAACTCGAACGAGCTCACCACGCCCGTCAGGTCGCCCACCAGCATCCCGCTGGCAATCCCCAGCACCATCGCCATCAGGATGAGCAGCGGAATGGTGATAATGCCCGCCACCAACTTCGGAAAAATCAGGAAATTCGGCGTATTCACGCCCATCACGTCGAGGGCGTCGATCTGTTCGGTCACCCGCATCGAGCCGATTTGCGAAGCGATGCTCGACCCCACCCGCCCCGCCAGCACCAGCGACGAAATCGTGGGCGCCAGCTCTAAAATCATCGAATCGCTCACCACCGCCCCGATCACGTCCGGCGTGATCAGCTTGCTCACGATCTGATAGGCCGTCTGCACCGTCGTCACCGCCCCCGTGAAAATCGCTATCAGCGCCACAATCGGTATCGAATTGAGGCCGATGTCTTCCATCTCGGCCAGCATTCGCTCATACAGCAGCCGCCCCTTCTCAAACGACGCCAACGTCTCCCGCAACAGCAGAAAATAACGCCCCAGTCCTGATAACACGCCCATGTTTCCTTTTAAGCCGCCAAATTTACACCGTTCCTGTGGTCGAAAGGAGTCTTATTCTTTTGGGGCGTGCCCCCTCGCCTTCGGCTCGGGGTCGGGCCCCTGCGGGCTCGGCGGTTCCTGAGTTTGTCGAAGGGCTGTCCGCCTCGGCCCGACGACGCCTCATGTAAGGGCACGGCATGCCGTGCCCCTACGCCCCTGCAAATCCCACCCTACGGGCGGCGTCGGGCCGCCTCGCTTTCGCTCGGCGCCCTCCGGGCCCCTCACGCGAACCTTCCGCTCCCTGAGCGTAGTCGAAGGGTGCGGAAGGCCCCCCATCTCCCGCGTGGCTTCGACTTCGCTCAGCCAGCGGGGGATGGCAGAACACCGATTAACGAACACTGATTTAAGAATAAAAGTTAAAACAAAGCCTTAAATTAGAAATCGGTGTTCGATATTCCGTCGGGGGGATTATTCGAGGATGCCGCCTACGTTGTCGCTGCGGGGGTCGCCGACGGCTTGGCGGTGGTGAGGCCGGACGGTTATGGCGCTGATGCGTCCGAGGGATCGGCGGCGGGTGCGTAACCCGCGGCGGTGCAGGCGCCACCGCACCGTCCAGGGCATTCGCTCGAAGAAGACCGTCCGCGGGACGCCCTGATGATGGATGCGGGGCGCCGCCAATGCCGCCGGTGGACTATCGCCGTACCACAGGGCCCGTGCCAGCACCTGAAAGACGGTGGTGGGGATGGTGGTGCCGCCCGGCGTGCCCAGCACATACCGAAGCCGACCGTTCACCAGCACAATTGTCGGCGTCATCGAGCTGACAGGACGGCGCCGCGGGCGGATCATGTTGATGTCGGAGCCCAGCAGGCCGAACTGGTTGCGCTTGCCGACCTGGGCGGTGAAGTCGTCCATCTCGTTGTTGAGGAAAAAACCGGCGTCGCACACATAGACGAGGCTGCCGAAGTTGCTGTTGAGGGTGGTGGTGATGCTGACGGCGTTGCCTGCGGAGTCCACCACCGAGAGGTGGGTGGTGGAGTGGCTTTTTCCCGCTGATTTTTCCAGTATGGGTTCGGATTGGTTGAGGAGGGCGCGCACCGAGTCGGCAAAGGCTCGGGAGATCAGCCACTGCACGGGCACGTGGACGGCTGCGGGGTCGCCCACATAGCGGAGGCGTGCGGCAAAGACGTGGCGCATGGCGGCCACGCGGGCCCATGTGGCCGGCCAGCCTGTCCATCTCCACTGTTTCCACGGATAGGGTTTCAGGATGCGGTAAAGCTGGATGAGGGCGATGCCGCCCGCCGAGGGCGGCGGCATGGTGATGAGGGTGACCGAGTCGATGGTGTCCACCAGCGGCCGGCGCCATACGGGGTAATATTGTCGCAGGTCGTCCATGCCGATGATGCCGCCTTGCTGGTGGACGGTGCGCACCAGCGCTTTGGCGACCCATCCGCGATAAAATCCGACGGCCTTTTTTCGGGCGATGGTTTGCAGGGTGCGTGCCAGCGCCTTCTGGACGATGCGCCGGCCGGCTTTGAAGGGTCCTTCGCCGAAG
This sequence comes from Bacteroidota bacterium, assembly GCA_027009805.1. Classification (GTDB taxonomy): domain Bacteria; phylum Bacteroidota; class Bacteroidia; order JAADEI01; family JALVCQ01; genus JALVCQ01. Next base: position 889 of record JALVCQ010000012.1, on the reverse strand, counting down.
GGGAAGGGGCAGTCGGGGTTCTGGTGGGCCCATCGTTGGCGGTAGCGGTTCCAGAGGCGGGCCTGATAGGGCGTGAGGAAGAAGCCGGTGTCGGCGAGTGCGATGGCGGGAGCGATCACCTTTTCCCAGGGGAGGCGTCCGCCGCGCTGGTGGAGTTGCCACATGCCGGCTACGGCGCCGGGGACGGCCACGGCGAGTCCGCCATAGAGGCTGGCGCCGGGGATGAGGCGTCCGGCGGAGTCCAGATACATATCCCGCTGGGCATAGATGGGCGCGGTTTCTCGGAAGTCGAGAGCTGCGGCCTCGCCGGCAGCATCTCTGATGACGGCAAATCCGCCGCCGCCGAGGTTGCCGGCGCGGGGCATCACCACCGCCAGTGCAAAGTGGACGGCCACGGCGGCATCGTAGGCGTTGCCGCCCTGGGCCATGACGCCCAGGCCCACGCGCACCGCCGCGGGATGTTCTGCTGATACGGCCGCCGCGTGCGGCCCGCCCTTCACAGCCTTGCCGATGTGCACCTGCTGGGCGTGTAAGACCAGCGGAACAAGCCATAGGGCCAAAAGCCACCGTGGGAAAGAAAAGTGCTGTGGCATGTGAGGTAAATTTTTGATGTGAAATGCGGATTATGCGTCCAGTTGTTGCAGTTTGACCATTTGGGCGTAGGTGCCGCCGCGGGCCATCAATTCGTTGTGGGAGCCCTGTTCGACGATGCGGCCCTGATCGACGACGAGGATTTGGTCGGCTCGCCGAATGGTGCTCAGCCGGTGGGCGATGACCACGGCGGTTCGGCCTTCCATCAGTCGGGAGAGGGCGGCCTGGACGGCCCGTTCGGAGGCGGTGTCGAGCGAGGATGTGGCTTCGTCGAGGACGAGCACGTCGGGGTTTCGCA
>JALVCQ010000011.1 GCA_027009805.1 Bacteroidota bacterium | reverse complement strand
GGAGCACCTACTCCGACGGGCGGATGAAAAAACAGGTCATGGAAGATGTGGCGGGGCTGGACTTTATCACCCGCTTGCGGCCGGTGACCTATGTCATCGACAAAGACGTTCAGGACGGCCTGATGGGCGTGGTCGATTCGTCGGACTATCCGGAGAAATACGACATCGAAAAGATTCGTTTCAGTGGTTTCATTGCGCAAGAGGTGGCCCGGGCGGCCCGGGAGGCGGGATATGATTTCAGCGGGGTGACCGTTCCCCCTGACGGCAAGGGGTTGTATTCCCTCTCCTACGCCCAATTTGTGGTGCCCCTAGTGAAGGCCGTGCAGGAACAGCAGGCCATCATTCAGCAATTGCAAGCCGAAAATCAAACCTTTTCTCGGGAACTTCAAACCCTTAAAGCGCGCATGGCGCAGATGGAGGCGCAAACAAATCGTTAGAACGGTGCATGCATTGACGGGGTCGAAACGTGGGGTAGGGTGCGGGTGTATGGGCGCAGCAGCGCTGCGCCCATACAATTTTTTATCACATCAGGCTGCTAACAAGGCCGCTTCCTGCGCCTTCCTCCCCCCTTCCGCTCCCTGAGCGGAGTCGAAGGGGCGGAAGGCACCAGACCATCCCCGCGTGGCTTCGACTCCGCTCAGCCAGCGGGTGGATGTCGGGGGCACGGCATGCCGCGCGCCCTACGCCTCGGTGTCTGTCCTTCCCTTAAAGCCCAGCACGGCCTGTCCCAGCGGGCACGTCAGGCAGCGGCGCGGGCGGCAGGCGTGCCGATAGAGGTGGATGGCCCCCTGCGAGTGGAGGGCCGTGCGCAACGGAAAGCCCGCCGACCGGTAGGGACGGGTGGTGCGGTGGTCTTCTGCGGGAAGGGCGTCCCATAAAGAGAGGGCTTGCTGCTGCATCCCGGCTTGCTGTTGGTGAATGCCGTAAGCATATTGAAGCGGTGCGATCACGTTGATGAGCAGGTTGTGTTGCCACTGGCGGCCCAGCCGCGGCGGGCGGCCTTTCCGCCGTCGGCCCCAGTGATAATGCGCCTGCCAATAAGGGCTGACGTCCCAGTCGGTCAGCGCTGTTACGTCCGCCGGGCGGCGCACCGCCAGCAAGGGCCGCAGAAAGCCGCCGTGACGGTGAAGGTGGGCGGCCAGCTGCGCCATCCGCACCAGCGGAAAGTTGGCCGGTCGCAGGCGGGCCATCTTCCAGGCCGCGGCGGCCCCGCTTTCCAGTCCGTATTTGTGTTGAAGAAACCGCCATTCCTGTTGCAACCGGCCACCATATTCATCATCGGCGGGCGCGCCTGTCAGCAAGCCCGCCACCCCCATCAGCAGCGCTTCCAGTTGGATGAGACTCTGCCGGTGCTTGAGCAATATCGACAGCGGCAGGCGACGGGCCGTGGCTTCGAAAGCATCGATGTTGGGCCCGCTGCCCGCGTAGCGGATGAAGAGGATGTAGGCGATGGTTTCCCAGTCATGCTGCACCGCCTGCGCTTCCCGAAGGATAGCTTCGGCCTTTTCCTGCATGCGCTGCATGCCGGCTTCTTCCACCAGCGAAGCCGTCACGGGCCGGTGGGCGGCCCCGATCAGCTCCGCACAGGCGGGCACCTGCGGCGTCTTCTGCAAGTGTTGCCACCGGGTTGCCACCCGTCGGTCCACATGCGCCGAGATATCGAAGATCGGCAGGCGATGACCGCCCCGCCCGTCGGGCGTCCACACCGCATGCAACACCACCGACCGATAATGCGGGTTTTCGTGGTGTTTATGCTGTTGCCAGAAATGCTCTTTGAGGTCGATTTCGATGTGTCCGTGCCAGCGTACGGCGCCGATTTGCAGGTCGGCGTCCAGAAAGTCGGGCCCTTCATCGGGATTGGGCACCCCCGGCGAAAACACCACCAGCGGCTGACCGTCCAGCGTGTGCAGCGGCCCGTTCCATCGTTGCCACCGCCAGCAATACGCCGCAAACATCTCTGTCGGGTCGGTCATGTTCGGCAGCCTGAAAACCTCCGAAAGATACGCGCTTTCTTTTCACAGACCGGGAGGCTGGCTTCCGGGGGGATCTATTCGAGGAGCCGGTCCAGATGGGGCCGGATGGTGTCGTAGAGTGCGCGGGCCGCCCGTTCGATGGCGGCGTGATGCGTCTCGCCTTTCCGGCGTTCGGGATAGAGGATGCTTCGGGAGGCGTTGATGAGCAGTCCGCCGCTGTGTTGCAAGCCAAGGTGACGGATGACTTCGGCGGCGTCGCCGCCCTGCGCCCCCACGCCGGGCACCAGCAAGAAGTGCTCCGGCAGCGCTTTCCGGATGATGCGGAAGTCTTCGACTCGCGTGGCGCCCACCACAAACATCAGATGGTCGGGCGAAGCCGCTGCCGCCGTCTTTTCCATCATGTAAAGATAAAGCGGCTTGCCGTCGGTCAGCTTCGCTTGCAGAAAATCAGCGGCGCCGGGATTGGAGGTCAAACCCAGCACGATGGTCCAGACGTCGGGATGGTCCAGATAAGGCCGGAGGGTCTCCACCCCCATCAGCGGGTTGACGGTGATGCCGTCCCACGCCCCGCCGCAAAAGGCCGCGGCATATTGACGGGCCGTATGACCTACGTCGCCCCGTTTGGCATCGGCCAGCAGCAGATGCGAAGGCGGCACCATGGCAGCCAGGGCTTCCAGCCATTGCCATCCTTCCGAGCCCCATCGCTCAAAAAAGGCCGTATTGGCTTTGTAAGCTGCGGCAAACGGCGCCGTCACCTCGATCACCGCCTGCAGGAAGGGCAGCACCCGCTCGGGCCCCGTGCCCCAGGTGAGCGGGATGCGGTCCAAGTCGGGGTCAAGACCTACACACAAAAGCGAGCGTCGCCGCCGGATGGCGGCAATGGTACGTTGGCGCGGCGTGGTCATCAGCGGGGATAAATGAACTCAGGCGTGATGATTTCGTTGCTGCGGTGAAGGGCGCGGTCGTAGATGAAGACGCGAAACCGGATGGTGTCGCTTTTGCGCGGCACAAAATAGGGCAGATTATATCGCAGCGTCCCTTTGAGATAGCGGTCGGGATATTGGTCGTCGAGCCGCGGGAACCGCCCATGAAACCGGATGGTGTCGGTGGAAAACTCGCTGATGGTCACTTCCTGAAACTTGCCGTCGATTTTTTCGTAATAAAAGGTATAGATGTTGTAGTAATAGGGCGATCCCAGGTTGAAAGGCGGAAAAGTGTCTTCGGGGTCCAGCCCGAGGTCACCGTCGCCGTCTTCGAAATATAGTTGTAGCACCAGCGCGCTGTCGCCGGTGCTGACCGTCCGCCATTGATAGCCCATAAATTCGATCCGCGGCTCGGGCGGATACGACGGCATCCGGCAAGCGATGACAAACGCCGCCGCTCCTATGCAGACGGCTGCGATCGTTCGGGTTGCCATGGGATTTCTTTTTGGCCGCGGCGGTGGACAAGATAGCGGGCCAACACAAAGAGCAAATCAGACAGCCGGTTAAGGAACGGCAGGGCATATCGGCCCACCCAGGGATCGTCTTCCAGCAGCGGGACGGCGGCCCGTTCGGCCCGTCGGCAGACGGTGCGGGCGATGTGGGCGTAAGAAGCGTGCGGATGCCCGCCCGGAAGAATGAAGGTTTTCAACGGCGGCAGGTCGGCATCCATCCGGTCGATGGCGGCTTCCATCGCCCCCACGATGTCTTCGTCGGGTGCGGGCAGTTTTTCCCGTAATTCGGGCTTTACGGTGGCCAGATGCGCGCCGACGACAAAAGCTTCCTGCTGAATGCGCAGCAGTAGTTCCCGCAGCCCGTCGTCTTCTATCACGTCGCGCAACAGCCCCAGCCAGCTGTTGGTCTCGTCCACAGCGCCATACGCCTCGATGCGCGGCGCATTCTTGGCCACGCGCCGCCCGCCGAAAAGATGGGTCTTGCCGTCGTCGCCTTTACGCGTATAAACCTTCATCAGTGTCGGATTGAAGCGGATGCATCACGTAGCGCCGGGCGCGGAATCGGCCCGCATACCGGCGGGTGTGAGCTTGTTGAAGCTCGGGCGCATGTTCCCGAAAATAACGGCCCAGCGCCGCGGCATCTTTGCAATGATAGCAAATCAGGTGGGTGTTTTGCTCCGGGTCATAGTCAAATTCCACCCGCACAAAAGCGCCGGTCTTCATCACGTCCGGAATGTGTATATCCCACATCCATCGCCGCCATTCGGCCTGAATCGCATCATCCACCTGCACGAGGACCATGTATTTCAGTCCCATGAGAGCCGGTTGTTTTGAATGTTTTTGCCGACGGCTTCCCGATACAGCGGGCTGGTGAGGGCTTTTTCCATCACGGGCAGGTGGCGCGGGCCGTGCAGGTCACTGCCGATAAAATCGACATCCCCCTTTTTGATGAGGCGGCGGGCGAAATGATACACGGCGTCGCCGTAATGGCCCACCATGCTGAAAAGGTTGACCTGAAAACGAATGCCCCGCGTGCGCAGGTCGTCATATTGCGACGGGTCGCGATGCAGGTAGGCATATCGCTCGGGATGCGCCAGCACGATCTGATAGCCCCGCACTTGCAGCTCGAAGATGTTGCGCTCAAAGTCCATCGGCCGCTGCATGAAATCGGTTTCCACCAGCAGGAACGCACCGCCTAAGGTCAAGAGCGGACCTTTCTTGGCCCGTTCCACGAGGGTTTCGTCGAGGAAATATTCGGCGGCCACGCGCACCTGAATGGAGAGCCCGTCGGCTTCGGCGGCCCGCCGGATTTCATCGGCTTTTTCCAGTAAATCCGCCTCAGTGTTGGGATAATAGCCGCTCATCACGTGCGGCGTGATGACCACGCGCTCGTAGCCCCACGCCTCATATTGGCGGAGCACCGTCAGCGTTTCGTCGAGGGTGCCCACGCCGTCATCCACACCGGGCACGAGGTGGTTGTGCAACTCGGTGCGGATGGGGTTTTCTTCCAGCGAAAGGCCCGGCAATGCCGGATCTTTACGTTTCTTCCCAAATCGAAACCACCGCATCATCCCCAGCTCAGAATTTCCGCTATCGGATCGGCGGGACGCAGCAGCACGTCTTTTCCTTTTCCAAGGGCGGACACCCTGCCGTTTTGCACCGAAAACACATGGTCTCCCATCGCCACCACCGACGCCTGATGTGTGATGATCACCAGCGTTTTACCTTGCCGCCGAAGTTGGTCGAACACTTTCAGGATGTGCGACTCGGTGTCTCGGTCCAGAAAGGCGGTGGGTTCGTCCATCAAGATGACCTCAGGGTTAAAATAAAGGATACGTGCGAGGGCCAGACGTTGGCGTTGGCCGTCGGAGAGGCGCTGTCCTTCGTTGCCGATGTCGTAATGCAGCCCGCCCGGCATCTCCATGACAAAGTCCCACAGCTTCACCGCCTGCAATGCTTCCCGCACCCGCCGGGCATCGTAATGGCGATGGCTGAGGACCAGGTTTTCCAGCAACGAGCCGGCGAAAAAAAGCGGTTGGGCCGGCATAAAGCCGATGTAGCGGTGCCACTGGCGGATGTGCGCGGGGTCCAGCGGCACGCCGTCGATGGTGATGGTCCCTTTCGTAGGCGATAAGAAACCGCCCGCCAGCCGGAACAGGGTGGTCTTCCCCGAACCGGAAGGGCCGATGAGCACCGAAATGCTTCCCCGCGGCCATTCCATCGTGACGTCCTCAATCACAGGCGTCGAAACCCCCGGATAAGCATACGTCACCCGATCAAACAACAATCCTTTTTGCAGGGATAGCGCCGGCAACGGCGAGGGCGTCACTGTAGGTTGCGGATCCGGGAATAAAGCCATTTCCTGCAAGATAAACTCATTCTTACGCAGCAGCAACAGGCTGTTCATAATCCGGTTGATGGAGGGCGCCATCCGGTAAGAAGCCGCCACGAAAAGCCCCATGAAAGTGAATGTCGGCGTAA
>JALVCQ010000010.1 GCA_027009805.1 Bacteroidota bacterium | reverse complement strand
GGCGCCGGCGCGGGCGATGACGATGTCGGCGGCGGCGTAGAAGTCTTCCATGCGGTCGATGAAGGGGATGGCGCGGACGGTGGGCGGGAGGGGGGCGGGCGGGGTGTAGCGGCGGCCTGTCTGCCATATCCATTGCACGTCGGGGAAAGCCGACTGATGGAGCAGGGCGGCGATGGCTTCGTTGATGGGGGCGGCGCCGAGGCTGCCGCCTAGGATGCCGATGGTGAGGCGTTCGGGGGAAAGTTCCCACCGTTGGAGGGCGGTTTGTCGGGCGGGAAGGTTCAGCAGCGAAGGGCGCACGGGGTTGCCGAGGGGTTGCAGGTGGGCTCGGGGGAAGTATTTTTTGAGGTCGGCATGCGGGACGCAGACGTAGCGGGCCCATCGGCCCAGCAGGCGGTTGGTGAGGCCGGGGTAAAAGTTTTGTTCTTGAATGAGCAGCGGGATGCCGAGGCGGTGGGCCATCCATCCCACGGGGAGGCTGGCATAGCCGCCGGTGCCCACCACCCAGCGGGGGCGCAGGTCTTTCAGGAGCTTGCGGGCCTGCATGAGGCTGCGGATGACGTGCCAGGGCAGGGTGAGGTTGGGGAGGACTTGGCCGCGCTGGAGGCCGCGGATGGGCAGGGTGTGGAGGGGATAGCCGTGGCGGGGCACGATGCGGGTTTCCATGCGGCCTTCGGCGCCGATGAATACGATGTGGGCGTCGGGCCGGCGCTTTTTGAGGGCGTCGGCGATGGCCAGGGCGGGGAAGATGTGACCGCCGGTGCCGCCGCCGGTGAATACATAGGTGTCATTCATAGGCCGGATCGGGGTGTGGATCGGAGTGGGATTGCTTTTCGGCTTCGTGGACGCGGGCCACGCTGAGGATGAGTCCGAGGGCGGTGCTGAGGATGAGCATGGAGGTGCCGCCCATGCTCACCATGGGCAGCGTCAGCCCCGTGACGGGAAAGAGCCCCACGTTGACCATGATGTGAAAAAGGGCCTGGAAAGTGATGAGCAGCGTCATGCCGATGACGATGCCCCGACCAAAGGGCTCTTCCACCCGATGGAAAATGTGAAGACCGCGGATAAACAGCATCAGAAAAGATGCCAGGATGATGGACATGCCGAGCCAGCCGTATTCTTCGAGGATGATGGCATAGACGTAGTCGGAGAAGGAGTTGGGCAGGAAATCGCGGAGAATACTTCCGCCGGGGCCGGCACCGAGGAAGGTGCCTTTATGGATGGCGGCCATGGCCAGGCGGGCTTGATAGGGCGGCGTGTCCTGATTCATCTGCAAGAGGCGGTTTTGCCATGTGGCGGCGCGTTCGATGCCGATGTAGGGGGCGATGAAGAAGAAGGCGATGAGCAACCCGGCGGCGAGCACTCCCCAGGCGATGAGATAGCGAAGAGGAAGCCCCATCATGAACAGAAAAACGAAGGCCGTGAGGCCGGTCAGGACCGCCGTAGAAAGGTCAGCGATGAGAATGAGGCCCGTGGTGAGGCTGATGGGAAGGATATACCGAAAAAGCTGCTGTTGCATGGCTTCCCCAAAAGGCGTTTCAGTGTTGGGCTTCTGATGGTCGGGATCGGTAATATATCGGAGGGCGAGGAAAAGGAGCAGGGCGATGCGGGCGATGTCGGAACTTTGAAATTGAATGCCGATAAAGGGGAGGCGGAGCCATCGGCGGGCGTCGTTGATTTCCACGCCGGCCGCCAGCGTAAGCACCAGCAGCAAGATGCTGAACCAGTAGATGATGGGAATGATCCAGGGGTTTTTGAGCAGGCCGCGATAGTCGGCCCGATGGATTCGAAAGACCAGGAAAAAAGCGATGGCGGCGAAGGTAAGGTGGCGCAGCCAGATGATCAGGTGGGGCTGGCCGGTGCGGTATCCCAGCACTTTGGTGGTGCTGGCCATGATGACCACGGAAGCAATGAGCAGGGTGATGATGGCATACCAGAGGGGGCGGTCGCCTTCGAGTTTAAAGATGTCTTTCATGGTGTGGTCAGATAAGGGCGGACGCTGTGGCGAAAGGCGTCGCCGCGGTGCTCGAAATTACGGAAAAGATCGAAGCTGGCACATGCGGGCGAAAGGAGGATGACATCACCGGGGTGGGCGGCGGTGCGGGCTTTGGCGACGGCTTCTTCCATGGTGTCGGCGCGGGTGATGGGGACGATGCCGGTGAAGGCTTTTTCCCAGGGGGTGCGATAGGGGCCGAGGATGACCATGTGACGGACGTGTTGTCCGGCCAGCGGGATGAGGGGGGCGTAGTCGTTGCCTTTGTCGATGCCGCCGACGATCCAGACGATGGGGCGGTCGAAAGCCCGCAGGGCTTGGATGGCGGCATCGACGTTGGTGGCTTTGGAGTCGTTGTAATAGTCGATGCCGCGGGCGTCGGTGCCGACGTATTCGAGGCGGTGGGGCACGCCGGGGAAGGATTGGATGGCGGCTTGGAGCTGGTCAGGAATGAAGCGGCGGCCGATGGTGTCGGCGGCCAGCGCTGTGGCCAGTGTGGCGGCGGCGATGTTGCGGCGGTTGTGGGGGCCCTGGATACGGGGGTGGAGGTCGGGGATGGTGAGCATCTGGTGGGAGGTGTGGATGTGGAGGGCATGGTCCTGCCAGTAGCTGTGACTATCGGGGTGGGGTGAAAGGCTGAAAAAGTGAGGGGCGGAGTGGAAGCCGCGTCGGTGAAAGGCGGTGCGAATGGGCGGGCTGTCGGCGGGCAGGATGGCGGCGTCGGTGGGTTGCTGTTGTTGAAAGATGTTGAGCTTGGCGTCGAGGTAGGCCTCGGTGGTGCCGTGGCGGTCGAGGTGGTCGGGTGATATGTTGAGGAGCAGGCCGATGCGGGGCTTGAAGATGGAGAGATATTCGAGCTGGAAGCTGGACGTTTCCACGACGCGGAAGGCGGGCGGTTGGGTTTCTTCGGCGATTGATCGGGCATAGGAATAGCCGACGTTGCCGGCCACCTGGGCGGGGATGCCGAGGGCATTGAGGATATGGCCGATCAGGAGGGTGGTGGTGGTTTTTCCGTTGCTGCCGGTGACGGCGATGACGGGTGCGGGGTCGTAGGGGAAGGCGAAGTCGAGTTCGCCGAGGACGGGCACGCCGGCCTGTTGGAGGGCATGCACCCAGGGATGGTTCGGCGGGATGCCGGGGCTGACTACGGCGGCGTCCCACGTGGTGGGGGCAGGGATGTCCTGGACGTTTTCCTGATAGGGGATGCCGTGCTGCTGGAGGAGGGTTCTGCGTGGGGCGGGGATGGTGTGCTGGTCGGTGACTGTGGGCGCCCATTGGTGTTGAGCGGCCAGCAGGGCGGTGCCGGTGCCGCTCTCGCCGCCGCCGAGGATGAGGAGCCTTTTCATACGGACGGGGATTGAAATGCGTGAGGGGCCCGGAGGGCGCCGAGCGGAAGCGAGGCGGACCGCCCTTCGACAAGCTCAGGGACCGCCGCCCGTGGGAAACGCCCGCTGGCTGAGCGAAGTCGAAGCCACGCGGGTGGCGTAGGGTGTGGTGTGGGATGGGATGATGGGCGGGCCGAGCGAACAGCGAGCCCGCAGGGGCCCGACCCCGAGCCGCAGGCGAGGGGGCACGCCCCAAAAATCTTTATCATCGACATCTATCGGATTTTGAGGGTGAGGATGGAGAGCAGGGCCAACACAGCGGCGACGATCCAGAAGCGGGTGACGATCTTGGGTTCGGGGATGCCCTTTTTCTGGAAATGGTGATGGATGGGCGCCATGCGGAAGACACGGCGGCCCTGGCCGTATCGGAGGCGGGTGTATTTGAACCAGTTTCTCTGGATGATCACCGAGACGGTCTCGATGAGGAAGATGCCGCCAAGGAGCGGGAGGACGAGCTCTTTTCTGACCATGACGGCCATGATGCCGATGACGCCGCCCAGCATGAGGCTGCCGGTGTCGCCCATGAAGACCTGGGCGGGATAGGCGTTATACCAGAGGAAGCCGATGCATGCGCCGATGAGGGCGGCGGCGAAGATGGTCAGCTCGCCGAGGTGGGGGATATACATGATGCGGAAGTAGCCGGCGAAGAGGAAGTTGCCGGAGAAGTAGGCGAAGAGGGCGAGCGTCCCGATGACGATGACCGAGACGCCCACGGCGAGGCCGTCGAGGCCGTCGGTGAGGTTGACGCCGTTGGAGACCGCCGTGATGATGAAGATGACCACGCCGATGTAGAAGAGGTAGGCATAGTCGGCCAGCGGCGGTGCGATGGCCTGCCATATTTTCTGATAGTCGAGCTCGTTGTTTTTGACGAAGGGGATGGTGGTGCGGAGGGATTTGCCTTCGACGTAGGGGCGGTTGCGGGCGTCGGTGCGAACGGGTTGCTGGATGGTGGCGGCTTTTTCGGGGGAGAGGTATTCTCTGACCACCACGTCGGGATGGTAGTAGAGCGTGACGGCGACGATGAGGCCGAGGGTCATCTGTCCGATGAGTTTGACTTTGCCGGAAACGCCGGCTTTGTTTTTGAGGAAGACTTTGATATAGTCGTCCACGGCGCCGATGAAGCCGAGCCAGAGGGTGCCGACGAACAGGAGGATGACGTAGATGTTGTCGAGGCGGGCGAAGAGGATGGTGGGCAGGAGGATGCTGATGAGGATGATGAGACCGCCCATGGTGGGCGTGCCGCGTTTTTGCTGTTCGCCTTCGAGGCCGAGTTCTCGGATGGTCTCGCCGATTTGTTTTCGGCGGAGCATGTGGATGATGCGCTTGCCGAGGGGGATGGCGATGATGAGGGAGAGGAGGGCGGCCATGGCGGCCCGAAACGAGATATATTGAAAAAGGCCGGTGCCGGGAAGGTCGTAGGCGCGGTCGAGATAGTCGAAGAGATAGTAGAGCATGGTGCGTGTGATTATGTGGGGATGCGCGGCAGGGGGCGTGCGGGGTTGCCGATGAGGGTGGTGTGGGCGGGGTATTTTCCTTTGACGACGGCGCCGGTGCCCACGATGCATTCGTCGCCCAGCTCGGTGCCGCCCAGGATGATGGCGCCGGCACCGATATAACAACCTTTTCCGATGGTGATGGGTTCGAATTGGAGGCGGTCGGTGCCTTTCAGCTTGCTGCCGGTGGAGGCTTCCGACTGGGAGAGGATTTTAGCGCCGGGGCCCAGGACGGTATGGTCGCCGATGTCGATCCCGCCGGCGCCGTAGAGGATGCAGTGGGGGCTGACCTCTACGCCTTCGCCCAATCGGATGTGGCCGCGGCCGCCGCTCCATGCCATGCCGCCGCCGTGCAGGATGCTGCCCGTCTGGATGAGCACGTTGGGTCCCAGCTCGATGCGCTGCGGCGATTTGACCGTCACGCCGGGCTCGACGATGAGGGTGGGATAGCGCTGAAACAGCGTGTAAACGTTGCGTTCATAGCGCCGCCATTCCTTTTTTCGTTGCGCCAACCATCGGAGAAATCCCCAGCCCATTGCCCGTGCTCGATCGATGTTGCAAAGTAAAGTTTTTCCTCGAAACGACATAAAAAAAGCGGAAAGAGCACGTCGGCTCTTTCCGCTTCACCGGATGCGGACCCGGAGGGACTCGAACCCCCAACCTTGTGATCCGTAGTCACATGCTCTATCCAGTTAAGCTACGGGTCCGTTGCGGCGGCTGCAAAAGTAACAATTTTTTGGGCGGAGGAAGTTGCCGGGGTGTTTTTTTGCGCGTTGCCATGGTGGCCCCCCAACCATCCCTTCACCCCTCAAACAGCGGGGGCTGCTATTGCTCTTGTTTCCATGCTTCTATGCGCCTTTCAGCCAGCCGGCAATACTGTTCGTCGATGTCATAGGCGACGTAACGGCGGGCTGTCTTTAAGGCGGCGAGGCAGGTGGTGCCGGCCCCCGCAAAGGGATCGAGCACCACGTCGCCTTCGAAGGTGTAAAGCTGGATCAGGCGGTAAGGCAATTCTACGGGAAAAGGCGCCGGATGGCCCACCT
>JALVCQ010000009.1 GCA_027009805.1 Bacteroidota bacterium | reverse complement strand
TGATGATACCATGGGCCTGGCAATGCTGGAGGGCGCCTACGGTGTAGGGTGTGGTCCCCGACGCCGAAATGCCCACCACCACGTCGGCGGCGGAAACGCTGTGCGCTTGCAGGTCTTTCCAGCCCTGATGGACGTCGTCTTCGGCAAACTCCTGCGCTTTCCGAATGGCGGCGTCGCCCCCGGCAATCAGCCCCACCACCCGATGGTGCGGCACGCCGAAAGTGGGCGGACATTCGCTGGCATCCACGATGCCCAGCCGACCCGCCGTCCCCGACCCCAGATAAAACAGCCGCCCGCCCGCCTGCATCTTCTCCACGACGGCTTCCACCAGCGCCGCAATTTGCGGAACGGCCCGACCGACCGCCTCAGGGACTTTCCGATCTTCGGCGTTCATCCACCTCAGCAGTTGCGTCACCGACTGCTGTTCCAGGTGACGGTAATGCGAGTCCTGTTCGGTCAGCGGAAGTGTTTCTTTGGGTTGCGTCATAGCCGTTGCATCATTAACGGTAAGGGCGCCCGGATGATTTTGGGCGCCGGCAGCCGGGCGGAGGTAAAGACGGCTTTCAGGTCTTTCGGAAAAACGTCCGCAATGCCACCGGAAATGCCGATGGGCATGGGCTGTGCCTGATAAAGCGGACGGATTTTGAAGTGCACGAACTCCCGAAAGCATTCCCGCACGATTGTTTGCCACCAGCGGGCGTGGAAAAAAGGCGTCATTGCCCTGACCAGGCCGCTGAGTTTCGGGGGCCTCTCGGAATACAGCCGGTCGAGCAGGGCGGGGTAGTCGTCCGGATCGATGTTCAGAAATGCTGTAATCTGTCGGCGGGCGGCCGAGGGAATCAACTTGCTGACGTGATATTGAAGCAGCCGCCGGGCAAGGTGGCTGCCGCTGCCTTCGTCACCGTAAAGATAGCCCAGGGAACGCATCCAGTCGGTAAGTTGAGGCGGCACGTAGCGGGCGGCTACCGATCCCGTCCCGAGGATGCCTACGATGCCGGACCGGCCGTCGAAAAGGGCATGGGCCACCAGCATCAGATCGGATGCGGCATCCACGTGGGCCCGCGGAAATCGGCGGGCCAATTGCCGGATGACAAAGGCGGGCGGCGCATCGTCATCAATGCCGGCGGCATAAAAGCGCACGGCTTCAACACCTTCCCGTTCGGCAGGAGTCAGGGAGGCTGTCAGGGCTTCCAGTATAGCGTTTAAATCCGATTCGTCCGACCAGCGGGCATTAAACCCCCGTGCAATCTCGGCTTGCCGAAGAGCGCCCGAAGGCACTCGGGCAACCATCCGGGCGGTGCTCCCGCCGCAGTCAAAGAATACGCTGCCGCCCATAATTTCACTCATCGCTCATACAAAAGTAAAGGGCGCGGAAACGATTTTCCTGGGCTTCCAACTTACCGGATGTAAGGGAATTTTTTCACCCGGACAACGTAATATTTCGAAAATGCCAGTGCGGCGAAGATGAGCAGCAGAAATCCGGCGAGGCGTCCGAGATAGTCGCCGGTGCGGGCATAGTAGGTCAGGTCGTCCCGCAGTCGGATGGTGCCTACCACCACGCCTTTCCGGTCGTATTCAAGTTGTTGAATAACTTGACCTTGCGGGTCGATAATGCCCGAGATGCCGGTGTTGGCCGAGCGGGCCGTCCAGCGCCGAAGTTCCACGGCCCGAAGCCGGGCGTAATGAAAATGTTGCCGGTAGCCGTCGGTGGGTCCCCACCAGCCGTCGTTGGTGGCCACCGTAATGAAATGAGCGCCTTGCTGGACAAACAACCTGAGAAAGTCGCCGAACACCGACTCGTAACACACCGCCGGCGCCGTCAGAACGGTGTCCAGGGCCAACGGTTCCACGGCTTCATCGGTGCCATACCCGCCTGTCACACCGCCCAGATCCGCCATCAGCGGCCGCAAAAAGCCCAGGAGGCGAGGGTAGGGCAGCGATTCCACCCCCGGCACCAGCTTTTTCTTATGGTAAAAAGCTGTCACGCCGGCATCATTGGCGGCAAGCAGCGAGTTGAAATAATCAACATAGACGCCTTCCCGAACCCGACGGGCGGTCAGGTTGGGCGGTCGGACGGTGACATATACTTTCTGGGTGACCGCACCGGTGATCAGCCACACGTCCCTATGCTGTTGGAGCCACGTCAACGCCCGGCGTAAATAGGGGTTGTTGTCCGGCCGGTCTTCATCCACCACCCCTGGGATAGCCGTTTCCGGCCAGATGATGATGCGGGCGCGTTGCCGGATGGCTTTTTCGGAAAGGGCAATCAGGGTTTCGAGTTGGTCTTCGGCGGTTTTCTGGTCGAATTTTTCTTCGTAAGGGTCAATATTGGGTTGAATGCATCCCACGACAACGCTCGGGCCCGAGTCCGCAGGTGCCGGAAGAACATAGGAAAGGGTAATAGGAAGGGCCACCGCCGCCGCCAGCCCGCCCAGCCGCAGCATAAAGGCCGCCCGACCCCGAAAAAAGTAGAGCAGGGCATAGGTGACCCACCAGATCCATATCGAGCCGCCCAGCACGCCCGTATATGCATACCATTGAACCCACTCGGGACGCACGGCGAAGGCGTTGCCCAGCGTCAGCCACGGCCAGGCCAGTTCCCAATGCAGGTGGAAATACTCCCACGTGATCCACGTCAGCACAAAAAACAAAAAGCTGAACCGCGGCCGGAAAATGCGGCTGGTCATGGCCAGCGCCCACCACGGCACCGTGAAGATGAGCGCATTGGCCGTGACGGCGAAGAGCGCACCGGGCAGGGTGGCATGCCGAATCCAGAAGGTGGTGAAGAAGTTCCATAGAAGCATCCCGAGGAATGCCGTTCCCACCGCCCGCCGAATGGTGGTCTGCTGAACGTAATGCACCAGCGGTGCAAATGCGATGGCCAGCACCAGCGGATGATGGTGCGGCGGCCATGCCATCCACCCCAAAAAGCCGGCCCACAGGGCGAGGGTGAGGCCGCGAAAGCCCCGCTTATCGGCCTTCCACCACCACCACCATCTCGCCACGAGGCGGTTCTTTTTGAAATTCGAGGATGAGCGCGGCCAGCGTGCCCCGGTGGACGCTTTGGTGAAGCTTGCTGATTTCCCGCACCACAGCCGCCCGTCGTGCGCTTCCCAGATGATCGGCCAGATCGGAAAGCGTTCGCACCAGCCGGTGCGGCGACTCGTAAAACACCATGGTCCGAGACTCCTCTTTAAGCATCTCCAGCCGGGTCTTTCGCCCCTTTTTGTGCGGCAGAAAACCTTCAAAGGCAAAGCGATGGGCCGGCAGACCCGACAGCACCAGCGCCGGAATCAATGCTGTGGGGCCGGGTAGGCAATCCACCGGCACGCCCTGATGCAGACATTCCTGCACAACCAGATAGCCGGGATCCGAGATGCCCGGCGTGCCGGCGTCGGTGACCACCGCCACCTTTTTTCCATGCGCCGCCACCGCCGCAATCCACCGATGCACCACGCGATGTTCGTTGTGTTGGTGAAGGGCCCGCAACGGCCGGTCGATACCGTGAAAAGAGAGCAGCTTGCGGGCGTGGCGCGTGTCCTCGCACCAGATTTCATCCGCCGACCGAAGCACTTCCAGGGCCCGCAGCGTGATGTCCTGACGATGCCCCACGGGTGTGGGAACCAGAACCACCCGCCCGTTGCCCGTCGAGGTCACGTCAACGGTGCTCCGTGCGATGGCTATCGGGCTTTTTTCGCCTCCTTGCCGTCAGATTGAGCAGCGGCCGGCGAAGCTTCCTTACGGGGCTTGCGAGGCCGATATTTGCCAAAAGTGCCCCGAAAAATCTTGCCCCGTCGGGTGCGTCGATCTCCTTTTCCCATGGGTGGTATAAACGTTTTTAGCGGTGGCAAAGATAGCGATGTCCGCCCTTTATGGCTTGCTTCTGGAAGGCGAGGGCCCTTTCCCGAAAAACAGGCTTCCTTTCTGCCAGATGCCGCCGGGCTGGAGCAGATAGTAATCGTAGGTGCCGTCGGGGACCATGCCTTCCCCCGCCTGCGGGATGCGTTGCATCACCAGATGATCGAATACGATGGCGGGGCGCCCCGCTTTCTCATCGAACCGGAGGGTGAGCGTGGCCGTGGGGTGATATTCCAGCACCTCCCGCAGCCGCATGCCGTGTTCCGCACTCAGAACCGGCAGTCCGAACACCACCGAGTCGCCTCGAATCTGGAACGGCTCGATGAGCTTGCGTCGCTGCCGGGGCGAAGTCCCATTCCATCCCAGCAAGATGCAATACGCTCCATGGGACGAAGAAGAAGACATGCATTGAAGGTCGTAGTAAACGGCGCCCAGCCAGCGCTCCGGGCTTGCCGACGTGTTGAATTGCTTTCGCCCGGTAAAAAACCATTCGGCGGCATCCCGAAGCGGGGTGACGGAGATGCTGTCTTTGCCGTGTTTCCGAAGGAGCACGCCGTAGTGGCGAATCGAGCCGTCTTTGAAACGCAGCCCCCACGTCAAAATCCGGAACCGATGTTGCGGGTCACTGAGCTTCGAAACAAACTTCAACGAATCAAACGGATAGTCGAACGCTTCCGGATATTGAAACACCGAACGAAGCAACGGAATGAAGCGGGTAAGGGCAAATACACGCACACCCTGCGTGCTGCCGAACATCATGCTGTCGCCATACACCTGTAAGGCCCGCTCGGTCTCGTGCAAGACCTCCTTGGCGTAAGACCGGTCCGACTGCTGCCCCCATGCAGCCGATCCGAAAAGAAGGCCGCACAGGAGCCCTATCCCCCAAAGTCGATATTGCATCCAGTCTTTATGCCAGATTTTCCACCAAGATTGCTGTTGCACCGCCGCCGCCGTTACATATGCTAACGGCGCCCAGGCGGCCTTTCTTGTGTCGGAGCACGTTCAGCAGCGTCACCACGATCCGGGCGCCGCTGGCTCCCAGCGGATGGCCCAGCGAAACGGCCCCACCGAAGACGTTCAGCCGGTCGATGGGAATGTTCAGCAGTTGCTGATTGGCCAGGGCCACCACAGCAAAGGCTTCGTTGATTTCAAAGTAGTCGATGTCTTGCAAAGCGACGCCCGCCTTTTCCGTCAGCCGCTGGAGGGCCAGCGTGGGCGTGCTGGTGAATTTCATGGGCTCTTGAGCGGCATCGGCATATGCCACCACACGGGCCATCGGCTTCAAGCCATATTTTTTCACAGCATCGGCCGAGGCCAACACCAGCGCCGCCGCTCCGTCGTTGATCGTGGAAGCATTGGCCGCCGTGACGGTGCCGTCTTTTTGAAATACGGGCCGAAGGTTGGGAAGTTTTTCAAAGTTCACCCGCTTGTATTCTTCATCTTCATCCACCACCACGGTGCCCTTGCGGGTGCTGATTTCCACGGGCACCACCTCGTCTTTGAACCAGCCGTTTTTCCATGCCTCCGCCGCCCGTTTATAGGAAAGAACGGCATATTCATCCTGGGCTTTTCGGTCGATGGCACATTCGGCCGCACACAACTCGGCGGCGTTGCCCATATGGCAGTTGTTATACACATCCCAGAGGCCGTCTTTGATGAGGCCGTCCACCACCTTGCCGTCTCCCAGCTTGAGACCTTTACGCATATCAGGTAAGTAATGCGGGACGTTGGACATGCTTTCCATCCCGCCGGCTACGATGATCTCCGCTTCACCCAACTTCAGGGCTTGCGCGGCCAGCGTGATGGCTTTGGCGCCTGAGGCGCACACCTTGTTGACCGTCGTAGCAGGCACCTGATTGCTGATGCCGGCAAACAGCGCCGCCTGCCGGGCGGGCGCCTGACCAACGTTCGCCGAAAGCACGTTACCCATGAACACCTCGTTGACGTCCGTTCCTTTGACGCCGGCCCGTTCCAAGGCCGCCCGAATGGCCGCCGCACCCAGCTTCGGCGCCGGCACCGCCGATAACGACCCCAGAAAACTGCCCAACGGCGTTCGCACCGCCGAAAGGATATATACCTCCTGCATGATGAAAGGCTTT
>JALVCQ010000008.1 GCA_027009805.1 Bacteroidota bacterium | reverse complement strand
CACTTTGAACGCCGGCGGGCATGGCACTTCTGCGTGTGTGTCTTTTGGGCGTGCCCCCTCGCCTTCGGCTCGGGGTCGGGCCCCTGCGGGCTCGGCTGTCCGCCTCGGTCCGCCCACCATCCCACCCCACACCCTGCGCCACCCGCGTGGCTTCGACTCCGCTCAGCCAGCGGGTGTTTCCCACGGGCGGCGGTCCCTGAGCTTGTCGAAGGGCGGTCCGCCTCGGTCCGCCTCGCTCCCGCTCGGCGCCCTCCGGGCCCCTCACGCATTCAACCCGCAAGGGCACGGCATGCTGGGTGCTACCTCCGTTATTTCTGATAATAAAGGGTATAAGATACGTTTCCCGCTGATTCGACCATGGTCTTCACCATCCCATTGTCATAGTAGGTGTAGGTGTAATGAAACGTCCCCAGATTGACGTGGTTATACTCGTCATACACATGCATGGCAATGACGTTGTTCGAGCAGGCCCGGCGGGCGATTTCGATGGGATCCGTCATATAGGCGGGAATGCTCAGCAGCGCATAAGGGTTGCGCTGGCTGTCGTATTCAAACGTGTATTTGCGCATTAACACCCATTGGTTGTCGGCGTTCCGGGAATACCAGTCCATCTGTGCGATGTTGTTGCCGTTATAAGTGAACGTCAGCTTTTTCATCCCCATGCCGTCGCCCAGATCATACTCCATGGCACTGACTTTTCCATTGCTGCGGGAGAAATTGATATACCCTTCCTGAGTGCCTTCCCCGTCGTAAATGGTGCATTTTAAGGGAAGCCCGCCGGAATAGGTCAGGGCATACCGATTTTGCAGGTCGCCGTCCCAATAGGTTCGGATCGTGGTGATGGTGTCGTTTTGATAGCCGAAAGATATTTTGGCTGTATGGCCGTGGTCTTCATGAAAAAGGATATAGGCGATTTTTTTTTGACCGAACGACTGGGAATACGAATATTCGGCGTATAGCTGCGAGTTGCGCTCGATATGGTCCAACAGCTCGCCTGCGGCGTTTCCTTTGTTTTTGTCGCATTGCGTGCCGAGGAACACAATCATGACGATCAGCAGGAGGCTTCTGGCTTTCATGGCTGTACCGTTTTTTTAAGAGAAGTGAAAAGGCTTTTCATATGCGCCTTACGCGTAT
Source organism: Bacteroidota bacterium (assembly GCA_027009805.1). Lineage (GTDB taxonomy): Bacteria > Bacteroidota > Bacteroidia > JAADEI01 > JALVCQ01 > JALVCQ01. The sequence continues at coordinate 4,840 of JALVCQ010000008.1, read as the reverse complement.
ACAAAGTTGGCAACCGTTTTCCGGTTTTATGGATTTCTTTACAATTTTAAATGTGAAAAATGTCTAAATATGTAAATGCGAGAAAACTTTGCCCTTTACGTATTTTCAGGGGCCCTTATGGGCATGGACAGACGGCGATGGTAATATATGCCGCTTACTGCTGTTGCCGCCGTGTAGAGACTTGCTCCTGAATAAATTGGACGATGCCACTCAGCGGTGCGCCCGGCTGAAAGACCTTGGCCACGCCCATGGCTTCCAGTGCGCGGGCGTCTTCATCAGGGATGATGCCGCCGGCCACCAGCAGCACGTCATCCAGTCCTTTTTCTTTCATCAGTTCCAGAATGCGCGGCAACACGGTCATGTGCGCCCCCGAGAGGATGCTGATGCCGATGACGTCCACGTCTTCCTGAAGGGCCACGTTGACCACCGTTTCGGGTGTTTGGCGCAGGCCGGTGTAGATGACCTCCATGCCGGCGTCTTTGAGGGCCGTGGCGATGACCCGCGCCCCCCGATCGTGCCCGTCCAGCCCCACCTTGCCAATCAAGACCCGAATCGGACGTTCCGGTGAGAAGGTGTTCATCTACTCATCTGCTGTTTCGGAATCCAGTCCGCTGTTCAAAAGCGCATCAATCCGCTTTTCCAGCTCGCCTTCCTCTTCGTTGTCGGTTTCTTCCGCTTCGGCCTCTTCTGTGGAATCTTCCGTATCTTCCGCTTCCGTTTCTCCTTCTTCCTGAATATGCGCCAGCTTGCGATCCTTGACGTGGCGGGTCAGGAACTCGTTGATTTCGTCGAGGTCTTTGCTCAGGACAAACTTGCCCTCTTCATCCACCTTCACCGACAGCCCTTTGAGTTCTTCGTGCACCGTCGGGTTTTCTTCCTTGCCCTTCTTGGTCAGCCGTTTGCGTTTGTTGCCCATCTGTCCAGCACGTTTCAGCGCAAAGTTACGGAACCTGCGTTGTGTGCTTTCCAGTTTTGCAATATTTCCCCTGCCAGAAAGACGCTGCCGATGACCAGTATCAGGTCGTTTTCGCCGGCGTGCGTGCAGGCGGCTTTGAGGGCTTGCGCCGATGTGGGAAATGGCGCGGCGGGTAGTCCTTCTTGTTGAAAAGTCTGCATGAGGCGGTGGACGGGCATTTTGCGCGGGAGGTCAAATTCGGTCAGGTAATAGCGCACGGCTTTATGCGGCAGCAGGGGCACGATGGCGGCGATGTCTTTGTCGGCGGCGGCGGCGTAGATGATGTGTAATTGGTCGTAGGAATATAGCGGCAGGGTGTTGAGGGCGGCTCGGATGCCGTCGGCGTTGTGGGCCGAGTCGATGATGACCGGCGGGCGGGTGTGGATCAGTTGCCACCGCCCCATCAGGCCGGTGGCGGTGCGGACGTTTTCGAGGGCGGTCAGGGCCGTGTGGCGGTCGAGTCCGAAGGCGTTGCGGAGCAGGGCGGCCGCTGCCAGGGCCGTGCGGATGTTGGCGGCCTGATAAGGCGGCGTCAGGTCGGAAAGGACGATGTGTTCGGCCCCTTGTGCCCAGCGGATGCCGTAGTGGGCCTGCGATAGCGAAGCCAGCCCGCGGTGGGTGCAATCGACGATCTCCTTGGCATCATACAGCGGTGCATGGGCTGCCCGGGCATGGCGTTCGAAGACGCTGATGGTCTCGGGTTGTGACCGCCCGATCAGCACGGGGGTCTTTTCCTTGATGATGCCTGCTTTTTCGGCGGCGATGGCTTCGAGGGTGTGGCCCAGAAATTCCTGATGGTCCCGGCCGATGTTGGTGATGATGCTCAGCAGCGGGTGGACGATGTTGGTGGAGTCGAGCCGTCCGCCCAGTCCCGTTTCGATGATGGCGGCATCCACCTTTTCATTCCGAAAATGGTCGAATGCCATGGCCACGGTGAGCTCGAAGAAAGAGGGGCGGATGTGCTGGATGTCCGGCCAGATGGTGCGGAGAAAATCGACCACGCCCTCTTGGGGAATCCATTTCCCGTTGATTTTGATGCGTTCCCGAAAGTCCACGTAATGCGGGGAAGTGTATAATCCCACGCGCAGGCCGTGTTGTTGGAGGATGGCGGCAAGGATGTGGGCGGTGCTGCCTTTGCCGTTGGTGCCGGCGATGTGGACGACCGGATAGGTGCGTTCGGGATGTCCGAGGGTTTCGGCGAGGGCGTGGATGTTGTCGAGCCCCTTCTTGACGGCGGTGCCGCCCTGCCGCTGAAACATGGGCAGCGAACCGTATAGAAAGTCGATGGCTTCGGAATAGGTGCGGGGCGGCTGCGGGGCGGTCATCGGAGTTTGAAGTGGATGGTCAGGGTGCCGATCTGGTCGGTGGCGCGGTTGGGTGCGGCGGTGAACTGGGTTTTTAGGGCGGCGTCTTTGGCCAGCTTCAGCAGATAGGGGTCGGTGGTGGTGCTGCCGCGGACGCCCGGCCGGGCCGAGACCACCCGTCCCGAGGGATCCACCACAATCTCTACCACCACAATGCCTTCTTTGTTGGAGCGGTCGTTGATGCGGGGCCAGGCCAGGATGTCACGTCCGGCGAGGTCGAAGGAAAAGCCCTCGGTCTGTCCGCGGCCTTTGCGCGGCGAGGAAGACTGGCTGGCTTCTCCTTCCGAACGGCCGGCTTTGTCTTGCTGGTCGTTGCCCGGCATGGCGGGAAAGAGCACCCGCGGGTCGGGTTTGGGGGCGGGTTGGGTTTCTTCGGTGGCGCTGGCCGTGGTGGTGTCGGGTGTTTCGGTGGGTTTTTCTGTTTGAGGTTGCTCGGTGGGCTGAGGCTTTGTTTCTTCGGTGGGTTGTTCGGGCTGGGGTTGCGGTTCGGGCGTCTGGACGATTTCCTTGGGGATTTCCTCTTCACCTTCCAGCAGCGGCTCTTCTTCGGGCTCGGGCGTGACGGGCGCGGCGGTGGATTTCGGCGGCGGCGTTTGCTGTTGGGGCTGTGTGCCCTGCATCACCTCATCCATCGAAATCACCTCCACGCCTTCCTCGGAGGGAAGCGGCAGCGGACGCCGCAATACGTGCAACCACAGCAGCGCCAGTAAGATGGCCATCACAATGGCTGTGGCCAGGCGGGCACGCCGTTGCGCATCGCGCGGCGTTTCAATGTTGCGCACCGGAGCACTCATCCGCAGGGTTTATTCCGGCTTAGCAGCCAGCAACGTCTTAACGCCGAGCTTCTTGCCGATCTTCCAGATATGCACAAAATCTTCCACCGGCACGCTTTTATCGGCATACACCACAATCGATTCGTTCTCTTCACCGCTGAGTTTGGCGGCAATAGCGCCTTCCAGTTGTTCTTTCGCCACGGGCTGATTGTCAACAAAAAAACGTCGGTCGGCGTCGATGCTTACCGTAACGGTCTGGCGGGCGATGGTGGGCGCCGAGGCCTTCGGCAACAGCAATTTGATAGCGTTGGGCGCCACGAAAGAAGAGGTGAGCATAAAGAAGATCAACAACAGAAACACAATGTCGGTCAGCGACGACATGTTAAACTCGACCAGAACCTTCGAGCGGCGTTTAATGGGCATATCCGCTGCGTTCTTTATGAGGCGGGTTGGTGCAGTACGTCCATAAATTCCAGCACGATGGCTTCCATCTTAAACACGATGCGGTCGATGCGGGCCGAGAGGTAGTTGTAGCCGACGTAGGCGATGATGCCAATCAGCAGACCGGTGGCGGTGGTGATCATGGCTTCGTAGATGCCGCCGGCCAGCATAGCGGGGTCGATGTTGTTGCCGGCGGTGGAAAGCCGATAGAATGCCCGAATCATGCCGGTGACCGTTCCTAAGAAACCCAGCATGGGCGCGGCGCCTGCGATGGTGGCCAGGATCGAAAGGTTGTTTTCGAGCTTATATACTTCGAGGTTGGCCGCGTTCTCGATGGCCACGGTGATGTCTTGCATCGAGCGGCCGATGCGGCTGAGCCCTTTTTCGATCATGCGGGCGGCGGGGTTGTCGATTTGCTGACACAGCGAAATGGCGCCTTCGATGTTGCCCGCTACCACCTGTTGCCGAATCTTGTCCATAAAGTCGGTGGGAATCTTCTGGGCCCGGCGAATCACAAAATAGCGCTCGAAGAAGATATAGACAGCCACGACAAAAAGCAGCGCCAGCGGGATCATCACCCAGCCGCCTTTCAGCAGCAGCTCCCACAGGGCCACCGTATGATATCCTTCAACCGCAGCCATTTCAGAAGCCGATTCTACCGTGATTTGAAGTAACGTCATAGGGATTTTACGTTGTCAAATGTGATTTGCGATTGCAAAATAAAGCCTGTATCCGGCTTTCCATTGCCCCAAAGGTATGGTAAAAACGGTGTGGAGGCGGGGAAACGTGTAAAAGCCCTGGAAAGAAGGGCTATCGAGGCGAGACGATTTTTTCCGCGCACACGCTGTGGTTTTCTTTCCAGCGCACAATCAAGAGCGGGTGATGAGCGGGATAGCGGATCACATGGCCTGGCAAGGGATGCCGGATGCGGCGCAGTTCTTTTCCTTGCACGGTGTAAAGCCGAATCCATGGGATGGGTTGGGTCACCATGACGCCGTCATTCCTGAATCGGAGTCCCTGACAACCTTGAAGGCCAATGGCAGCCCGCACGCCGGAAGGCGTGCCGGTGGTGAATTGCACGTAAAAACGCGTGGTCTGATTGCTGCCCCAGTGAAGGGTCACGGGATAGGGAACCCCGGTGCTTCCGTTTTTAAGGCCCAGTTGTATATATCCTTCTTGCTCGTGGCCGATGGTGCCGGCGGGCGGCGCCAGCCATAACGCGGACGTGTCGTAATCGATGGAGGACACATGGACCGTGCCGCCCGTGACCCAGAAGGGGACGGTGAACGTATCCACCGCCTCGGCGA
>JALVCQ010000007.1 GCA_027009805.1 Bacteroidota bacterium | reverse complement strand
AGGTGCACCTGCAGGTGACGCCGGAGGACTTCGCCCGAAAGTATAACTATTCGCAGGCGGTGGCGGGGGCGTGTCTGGCGGCGGCGGTCAACTCGCCGTTGCTGTTCGGCAAGCGGCTGTGGCATGAGACGCGCATTGCGCTGTTTCAGCAGTCGGTGGACACGCGCCCGGCCAACAAACACCTGCGCGACCGGGCCGCCCGCGTCACCTTCGGCAACAACTGGGTCACCGACATTCTGGATATCTACCGGGAAGATGCCGTCCGCTACCGGCCGATGCTGACGCTGCCCGAATTTGAAGACTCGGTGCAAGCTGTCAAAGAAGGGCGCATCCCGTCGTTGAAGGCGCTTTCCATTCATAATTCGACGGTGTATCGCTGGAATCGGGCCTGTTACGGCACCGGCGGCGACAAGCCGCACATCCGCATCGAGAACCGGATTTTCCCCGCAGGCCCCACCATTCGGGACGAAGTGGCCAATGCGGCCTTCTGGATCGGCTTGATGGAAGGGATGGAAGAAGCCTACGGTGATATCACGCAACTGATGCCGTTCGATGATGCCAAAGCGAGCTTTTTCACGGCCGCCATCAATGGGATCGACTCGTCGTTGCGGTGGATCAAGGGGCAACGCCTTCCGGCCTGGGAACTGATTAAGAACGAGCTGCTGCCCGTGGCCCGGGAAGGGCTGAAAAAGCGGGGAGTGGCCCCGTCGGACATCGACACCTATCTGGGTCTGATCGAAGCGCGGGTGGCCTCCCGTCAGACGGGCGCCCACTGGATTCTGGAATCTTATAAGCACCTGATGGGCGACCTGGGCCGGGAAGAGATGCTGACCGCTATCGTGGCCGCCACGGCCAAATATCAGCAACAGGAAATCCCCGGCCACCTCTGGCCGCTGGCCGAGGCCGAAGACATCCCACACTGGGAGCCCAGCCAGCTGCTGGTGGAAGAGTTTATGACCACCGACCTGTTTACCGCCCATCCCGACGACGCCCCCGAGTTCATCGCCGACATGATGGACTGGAAGCGCATCCGATACGTGCCCATCGAAAACAGCGACGGAAAACTCATCGGACTCGTAACTTCGCGGATGCTGTTGCGTTTCTTTCGTCACCGCAGCTTGCAAGACACCCCCAGCGGCGTAACGGCCGGCGAAATCATGATCAAAGACCCCATCACGATTGCGCCGGAATCGCTGGTCCGAGACGCCATGGAGATTATGAATGAAAAACAAATCGGATGCTTACCCGTGGTCAAAAACCAACGTCTGGTGGGAATCATCACCGAACAGGACTTCTTGAAAATCACCCGCAGCCTGATGCGGCGGATGTCCTCGTTCCCACCTTCTCCGTCATAAAGCCATCGCCCGCCCCGTGGGCGGAACACATTCTGGGGGAATACTTCCATCCGGATGCAGACGTGCTGATTCTGGTGGCTACGGTAATCCATGGCAATGAACGAAGCGGGCGGGAGGCTTTTCAGCGCTTTTTTAAGATTCTCACCGACGAGAAGCTCCCGATTCGGGCGCACATCGTGGGCATTCAGGGCAACATCGAGGCGTGGCGGCGCAACGTCCGATACGTCGATGAGGACTTGAACCGCCTCTGGACCCGCGAGCACATCCGCCGCATCCGCATGGGGGCGTTTCATCCCCGCACCCGCGAGGAAAAGATTTTAGTGAAGCTCGTGCAGGCCATCCGCCACTACCGCTCGAAGCTGCGCCCCCGACAACTGATATGGCTGGATCTGCATTGCACCTCGTCGCCCCGCGGCACGTTTGTAGTCTCCACGCGCCACCACGCCAACCTCTTTCTGGCCAGCCAGCTTCGCATCCCGCTGGTGTTGGGGCTCGACCACATCCTGCACGGCACGGCTATTCGCTTCTTCTCCGAGATTCGCAACGCCGTCAGCCTGGCCATCGAAGGCGGACAAATCGGCGACCCGCGGGCCGTCCACGTGCATCACGCCGTCATCTGGACCGCCCTCAAGGCCGCCCGGCTGATTCCGAGGGAATATTTCGACATCGTGGCGCCTCATGAAAAGTTCCTCACGGAAATATCCGAAGGGCTCCCGCACAAGCTGCTGGTGCGTTATGCCCACTTTATCGATTCCACCTATCAATTTAAGATGCTGCCCGGCTTCCGGAACTTCGACTACGTCCGCAAGGGCATGCTGCTGGCCACCCAGTGGGACGGGCCCGTGTATGCCCCCATCTCGGGGCACCTGTTGATGCCGCTCTATCAGCCGCAGGGCGGCGAAGGATTCTACATCGCCCGGGAAATCAAACATTAATCACCCATGATTGTCGAACACATCGGCATCGCCGTTAAAGACCTGACCACGGCAATAAAAACCTACGAAAAACTCCTCGGTCGGGCGCCCTCGAAAATCGAACAGGTGGAAGGTGAGGGCGTGGCCACGGCCTTCTTCGAAATGGCCAACGGCACCAAAATCGAACTGCTGGCGCCCCTTCGACCCGACAGCGCCATCGCCCGTTTTCTTGAAAAACACGGCGAAGGCATCCATCACATCGCCTTCGGCGTGGAAGCCCTGCCACCACACATCGACCGCCTTTCGCAGACCGGCTTTCAGGTATTATACAACCCGCCCCGTCCCGGTGCCGACGGGAAGATGGTGACTTTCATTCATCCGCGGGATACGCACGGCGTGCTGGTGGAGTTCTGTGCCGACCGCGCTGAGGAATAAAGACTATTCAACAGCGGCGGGCGCCAACACCCACCCTGAGCGCCATTGCTGGATGAGCCGCCAGGCGGCGATGAGCAGTCCGCCGTAAAGCAAATCACCCAACAACTGATTGCCCCAGAAAGGCAACGCCGCCACGTAGGCCGTCCACAGCCCCGCCGGCGTGGCGGGATAAAGGCCGCCCGCCAGCCACACGCCGAAGTTGCTCAGCAAAAAGAAGATTGCAGAAGCAGCGATGGCACCCGCCATCAGGCGCCCCAGCGTCAGCCGCTTCCGCAGATAAAAATATCCCACCGCCGAATAGGCCAGAAACCCCACATACACGAAAAGCTGACCGGCATAAAAACCCTTCCACGGCGTAAACAAACCAAAGATGACATCGCTGATCAGCAAAATCAACATCGGCACCCACATCGCCCACCGCCGATGATAGAAGAGCGCCGCCCCCACCAATCCGGCCGCCCCCACCGCCGTCATATTCGGAAGATGCGGCAGGATACGCGTGAGCACGCCCAATGCCACCAATCCGAGCAGCACCGTATTATGACGAAGTAAACGTCCGGCCATAGCCTTTCTTCTTTTTCGAATAAGCAAAATTACACTACCCGCGCTGGCCTGACGCTACCCGACACTACTTATCGGGACCTGACAAACCGAAACACCTGATGTGCATTCCGTTCGATGACCCGTAGGGCATACACGCCCGGCGGCAGCATGCCCACGGGCACGGCGACCTCCCGCTGATGCCGATACCGCCGACGAATGAGTAAACGCCCCGTGCCGTCCAGGATTTCCACATAACCGGCGCCCCTCTCTTCCGGACGCACCACGTAGGCATACAGGCCGTCCACCCGAATACGATAAGATGCCAACGCCGCGTCCCACACACCCGAAATGACGATGACGACCTGATGGCAGGATGAGGTATCGACACATCCACCGTTGGAGATTGCTACGGCATAATTGCCCGTCGTGTCGGGGACGAAGACCCGTTCTGTTGCGCCCGGGATCGGCGCATAACCTGCATCGCAGTCCAGCCACTGGTAAGCGGCGGATGCCATGCGGGCCATCAGTGTGTCGCCGTATCTCATCACAACAGTGTCGATAAGGCACAGCGAACCACACAGGTCTGCAATTCCCCCACTATCCACGACTCCACCTGAAAGGATCCCCCCACCAGTATCGACAACGCCTCCGGCGGACGTATCACCACCGCTTCCCGTGACGCCTACTTGCATTGAAGTATCGGGACAGGATGAAGCATTAAAGCCCCCGCCGGCATCCAGTTTCACCACGTAAACATCATTGTTTCCCTGCCCGTAGGAGTTGGTCCGGCCGGCCACCACATAGCCGCCGTCGATAGCCTGGATGATGGAACGGCCATAATCTGATTCTAACCCGCCCACCGCTCGCGTCCACTGTAAATTTCCGGCGGAATCCAACTTCACGGCATAAAGGTCGATATTGCCGGTTGTTGAGTTCGTCCACCCCGCCAACGCATAGCCACTATCAGTGGTAGAAATGATAGAGGTGGCCTCTTCGGCCCCCGTTCCGCCGACCGTACGCGTCCACTGGACGTTGCCGCCGCTGTCCAGCTTCACCATGTAAATATCGTATCCTCCCTGGCCGTACGACAACGTTTTCCCTGCCACGGCATAGCCGCCGTCCACCGTTTGGATAATGGAATAGCCATAATCCCGATTGGTTCCGCCCACCGTCCGGGTCCATTGGAGGTTGCCGCCGCTGTCCAGCTTCACCACGTAGATATCTTCATTTCCCTGACCGTAGGATGTGGTCCAGCCTGCGACAGCATAGCCGCCGTCGGAGGTCTGAATAAGGGCTTCACCCGATTCTACGTCGGTTCCCCCGACCGTCCGTGTCCACTGCACGTTACCGGCGGTATCCAGCTTGACCATGTAGAGATCGTACCAGGTCTTCCCAAATGACCGGGTACGTCCGGCTACGGCATAGCCCCCATCCACCGTCTGGACGATTGAATAACCAAAATCCCAGTCCGAACCACCGATTGCATGCGCCCACTGTATGTTGCCGCCGGCATCCAGTTTTACCACGTAGATATCGTCACCACCGTGACCGTAGGAGTTGGTATAACCTGCTACGGCATAGCCGCCGTCGGAGGTCTGAACAATGGAAAAAGCCTGATCTACGCCCGAGCCTCCGATCGTGCGCGTCCACTGCACATCGCCGGCAGCATCCAGCTTGACTACATAGACGTCAAAGCCGCCCTGACCATACGAGAAAGTATAGCCCGCTATGGCATAGCCGCCGTCGGAGGTCTGAATGATCGACCGGGCCTCGTCCGAGTGTGAGCCCCCGATGACTATACGCCCCCCCTGCGCTTGGACGGTCTCTCCCACCCATGCGAAAAGGTAACATCCGATGAGCAACCCTGCTGTGCTATTTCCCATCGAACTATTTTTTTAGGCATATGCAAATATAACTATGCGCCATAAACCCATTTACCTATTCTTCCAGCCGCGCTACACCACCCGCTCCACCCTGCCGTCGAGGCTCACGTAGATGCCTGCGGCTTCCACGTCGGGATACCATTGCTTCACCACCCGCACGCCTTCTCGGATATGCTCGAAGTGCGCGGCTTTATCCACGGGGTTTCCGGCACAATCTTCGTGGCCGACGACCACCACCCGCTTTGCGCCATGCACGTTGACGGCGATGCCCAGACGGGCGTGCATGCCCCGATAGGGTTCCACCGGCTCCCGTCGGGCCAGGATGCCGTCCGGCCCGGCCTCCGTAATCATATCCACGTAGGGCGCACCGGCCCAGGCGGCCACCCATTCAAACACCGTCCGCTGGATGCGGCCGTCCATGCAAGTGAGTGCAGCAGCAAAATCAGTTACCGGCATTGGTTAGATGATAAGCATTGCAAATATGCAACCGGCGGCTATGGCGATGTTATTGCTTGACGAGCGGCAGGACGGCGGCCGTTCCATCGTCATAATAAAGTTCGAGGAAATAGAGCCCGGGCGGGCCGGGGATGGAGAAGTCCGCCGATGTGGCATGACGCCGGAACGTTCGGGCCACCTCCTGGCCGAGGGCGTTGCGGCATATCATCATCACCCGGGGATGGGGGGCCGTCCACTGAATGGTCACCCGGCCGCCGGTCGGATTGGGATACACCTGCACGGTTGCCGCAAGCGGCGACGGCCCCACCGAAGCCATCACGCCGGCACAACGGTTGACCTTTCCGGGCGTCACATTGGCAACCGTGGCATTGGTGTTGTGAAAAGAAGCCGTGGGCGTATTCACGGTCAGGCTGATGGCCTGCCGCGTGGTGGCCGTGGCGGTCATCACGGG
>JALVCQ010000006.1 GCA_027009805.1 Bacteroidota bacterium | reverse complement strand
AATTCGCCGAGAAGCCTTCCGCCCTAACCTTGTGCGCGTTATGGTCAAGGCGTTCGAGGGCCGAGGGAGCGGGGGCATCTGAATGGCATCCTGCCGCCATCATCCCCAGCACCGCCAGGAGGCTTCCCCACCAATGCCGCACGGCCATTAAGCCGATGCCTTTACCTGGTCCACCAGGCTTTTGAACGCCTCGGGCTCGTTCATCGCCAGATCGGCCAGCACCTTACGGTCGAGGTCGATGCCCTGCGCTTTCAACAGATGCATAAAGCGGGAGTAGGAAAGGCCGTGCTGCCGCACGCCGGCGTTGATGCGCTGTATCCAGAGGCGGCGAAACTCCCGTTTTTTGGCCTTGCGGTCCCGATAAGCATATTGCAGGCCGCGTTCGACCGCATTTTTGGCGATGGTATAGACATTCTTGCGGGCGCCCCAATATCCTTTGGCCGCTTTAATGATCTTCCGCCGTCGCCGGCGGGAAGCAACATGATTCACTGCACGTGGCATGGTCTTATATTTTAAGGAGGTTTTTCACGTTGTTCATGTCGGCGGGATCGACCACAGCGGGACGGACCAGCCGACGCTTCCGCTTTTTGCTCTTCTTCAGCAAGAGGTGGCTCTTGCCGGCATGACGACGCAGGACTTTGCCGGTGGCCGTCACCTTAAACCGCTTCGCCGCGGCCCGATTCGTTTTCAGCTTGTTGCGACGCATCTTTCTTCTTTTTTTTCTTTTTCACGGGGGTCAGCAACATAATCATGCGCCGCCCCTCTAATTTGGGTGGTTGTTCCATCTTAGCCATGTCCTCCACCTGCTCCCAAAAGGCCTGCAATATATCCCTTCCTTTGTCTTTGTGGAGGATGGAGCGTCCTCGAAACATCACATAGACTTTCAGCTTGTTGCCCTGTTCGAGGAACTCGCGTCCGTGCCGGAGCTTAAATTGAAAGTCGTGTTCGTCGGTATAAGGTCCAAAGCGGATTTCCTTCATTTCCTGTTTTCCGGCTTTGGCCTTCTGTTCTTTTTCCCGCTTCTTTTTTTCGTAAATGAATTTGCCGAACTCGAGGATTCGGCATACGGGCGGGTCGGCTTTGGGCGCCACTTCCACCAGGTCGAGTCCCTGCATGCGGGCCAGCTCGAGGGCTTCTTCGATGGGATAAATACCTGCAGCCACATTATCGCCGGCCAGGCGCACTTCCGGTGCGGTAATTTCCTCGTTGACCCGATACTTGTATCGGATGTCCTCTTTACGGGGTTGGGGTTTACGTCTTCTTCGGATGGCCACAGGTAATCAGTATTAAGCGGTTTCGTTGTGAATTTGGTCGTGCAATATAGGGATAAACGCCTCAAGCGCGATGACGCCCTGATCGCCGTGTTGGTGGCGACGGATGGATACGGTGCCTTCTGCGGCCTCCTTGCCGCCGACAATCAGCATATAGGGAATTTTTCGATGTTCGGCATCGCGGATTTTCTTGCCGATGGTTTCGGAGCGCTCGTCCACTTCGGCGCGGAAGCCTTCGGTAAATAAACGCCGGCCCACCTGTCGGGCATATTCGAGGTGCTTATCACTGACGGGCAAGACGATGACCTGCACAGGTGCAAGCCACAGCGGGAAGTTGCCGCCGGTGTGTTCCAGAAGAATGGCCACGATGCGTTCGAGCGAGCCCATCGGCGCCCGATGGATCATCACGGGCCGTTGGGGCTGGCTTTGCTCATCGGTGTAAACGAGGTCAAAGCGCTCGGGCAGGTTGTAATCGAGCTGGACGGTGCCCAGCTGCCATGCCCGCCCCAGCGCGTCCCGCACCATAAAGTCGAGCTTCGGACCGTAAAAGGCGGCTTCGCCTTCTTCTTCCCGGGCTTCAAGGCCGACCTCTTTCACCACCTCCCGCAGCGCCTGCTCGGCCTGCTCCCACCGTTCGGGCGCGCCGATATACTTTTCAGGATTGGCGGGGTCTCGCAGCGACACCTGCACGTAAAAATCATTCAGTCCCAGCCGCCGCAAGGCATTCAGGGTCATTTCCAGCACGCCCTTAATTTCCGACTTGACTTGATCGGGCCGGCAAAAGATGTGGGCGTCGTCCTGGGTGAAGCTTCGCACCCGCGTCAGCCCATGCAGCTCCCCCGATTGCTCGTAACGATAGACCGTGCCGAACTCGGCCAACCGAAGCGGCAGGTCCCGATACGAGCGGGGCTCTTCTTTATAGATGATGCAATGATGCGGGCAGTTCATGGGTTTGAGAAGGTATTCCTCCTTCTCATGCGGCGTCTTGATGGGCTGGAAAGAGCTTTCCTTATATTTATCGTAGTGGCCGGATATTTTATAGAGCTCGGTTCGGGCGATGTGGGGCGTGACCACGGGGCGATAGCCGCGCAGGCGTTGCTCTTTTTGCAACATCTCGGTCAGGGCGTTGCGCAGGGCCACGCCGTTGGGCAACCACAGGGGCAAGCCGGCGCCCACTTCCTGCGAGAAGGTAAAGATTTTGAGGCGTTTACCCAGCACGCGATGGTCCCGCTTTTTGACTTCTTCCCGCCACTGTAAGTATTCATCCAACATCTTCCGGCGCGGGAAGGTGATGCCGTAAATGCGGGTCAGCTGCTTGTTTTTCTCGTCACCCCGCCAATAGGCGCCGGCCACATTAAGCAGCTTGGGCGCTTTGATATAGCCCGTATGGGGCAGGTGCGGCCCCCGACACAGGTCGGTAAAGTCGCCCTGGGTATAGAAGGTGATTTCGGCCTCGGGCGGCAATTCTTCGATGATTTCCACCTTGTAGGGGTTGCCGCGGTCCCGATAGTATCGAAGCGCCTCGTCCCGGGAAACCGTTTGGCGCTGATAGGGTGCTTTCCGGCGGGCCAGCTCCGTCATTCTCGCCTCGATGCGGGGAAGGTCTTCCTCCGTGATCTTACCGTCTTCCAGATCCACGTCGTAATAAAAGCCCTGTTCGATGGGCGGGCCGATGGCAAACTTGACGTCCGGATACAACGACTGCAAGGCTTCGGCCATCAAGTGAGCCGAAGAGTGCCAGAAGACATATTTCCCTTCCGGGTCGTTCCAGGTGACAATGCGCACGGCGGCATCCTTTTCAATGGGTCGGGTCAGGTCCCATATTTCATCATCCACCACGATGCCCAGGGCTTCTTTGGCCAGACGGGGGCTGATGTTTTTGGCCACATCGAGCCCCGTGACGCCCCGTGGAAAGGTGCGCACCGAGCCATCCGGGAAACGCAGCCGTATTTCTTCCGAACCTGCCATACTGCTCTTAAAAGGGGCGCAAAGTTACATTTGTCAGGCCCGCCGCCCTCATGAATGGATGATTGTGCCCAGCCGCGCACCGCTGACCACACGCCGCAGGTTGCCTCGCTCGTGCACCGAAAAGACCACGATGGGGATACCGTTATCCCGGCAGATGCTGACGGCGCTGGCGTCCATCACCCGCAGGTTACGGGCCAGCACTTCATCAAAGGTCAACTGCTCGTAACGGCGGGCTGTTGGGTCTTTCACCGGGTCCCGGTCATACACGCCATCGACCTTGGTGGCTTTCAGCAACACGTCGGCGCCGATTTCGGAGGCCCGCAGGGCGGCTGCGGTGTCGGTGGTAAAGTAGGGGTTGCCCGTGCCGCCGCCGAAGATGACCACGCGCCCTTTTTCGAGGTGACGGATGGCCCGCCGTCGAATAAACGGCTCGCAAATCTGGTTCATGGTGATGGCCGACATCAGGCGGGTTTCCAGTCCTTCACGTTCGAGGGCGTCTTGCAACGCCATCCCGTTGATGATGGTGGCCAGCATGCCCATATAGTCGGCATTGGCCCGATCGGCCATGCCGCCTTCGGCGGCTTCCACGCCCCGAAAGATATTACCGCCGCCGATGACGATGCCCACCTGCACGTCCAGCCCCACCACCTCGGCAATCTCCTGCGCATAATGGCGCAGCATCTCCGACGAGATGCCGAACTCCTTATCGCCCAACAGGGCCTCTCCCGAAAGTTTTAACAGGATCCGACGATACAACGACATGGGGATGCCCGCCCGCTTTTAGGCAATGCCCAGCCGCACAAATCCGGTCACGGTGGCTTCTTTGCCCAAAGCCTCTTTCACGTAGTCCCGGACCGTCTTGCTGTTGTCTTTGACAAATTCCTGATTCAGCAGGGTGTTCTCTTTGAAGAACTTATTGAGTTTTCCCTGCGCAATCCGGTCCACGAGGTGTTCGGGCTTGCCCATCTGCCGCACCTGTTCGCGGGCGATTTCAAGTTCTTTTTCGAGGATGTCGGCGGGCACGTCGTCTTTATCCACCGACAGGGGCCGCATCGCCGCCACCTGCATGGCCACGTCTCGTCCCACCGTAAAGGCGGCTTCGGAAGGCGGCACGTTGAGGCCCACCAGCACGCCGATTTTATTGTTCAGGTGGTTGTAAGCCACCACGGTGTCGGCTTCCAGTCGGTCGTAACCGCCCAGCACGATTTTTTCGCCGATGCGGGCTGTGAGCTCTTCCAGCAGCTTGCCCACCGTCTGTCCACCTTCCACTTCCACGTTTTCGAGGGCGGCTTTATCGGCAGGGAAAGCGCTCAGTGCTGCGGCCGCAATGGCCTTCACAGCGTTCTGAAAGTCTTCGTTTTTGGCCACGAAGTCGGTTTCGCTATTGATGAGCACCACCACGCCCCGGCCGTGATCGTCGGTAGTGATGGCCAGCGCCATTCCTTCGTTGGCTTCCCGATCGGCCCGTTTGGCCGCCACCTTTTGCCCTTTCTTCCGAAGGATTTCAATGGCTTTTTCAAAGTCGCCTTCGGCTTCGATCAGGGCTTTCTTGCAATCCATCATTCCCACGCCCGTAATCTCACGGAGTTTCTTCACGTCTTGTGCCGTAACAGCAGCCATAATGCAGTTATTGGATTTTGGTTTTGAGTTGTCAGGGCATGATTATTCAGCGGCGTCTTCCGAGGAGTTGTCATCCGTCGAGTCTTCCACCTCCTCCACCGACTCTGCTGTTTTCTTCTGCTTTTGTTCCCGGGCGGCCCGGCCTTCTTCGATACATTCGGCCAGCGTGTTCACGATCAGCTCGATGGAAGCGGCCGAGTCGTCATTGGCCGGAATGGGATAGTTCACCAGCGTGGGGTCGGCGTTGGTATCCACCAGCGCGATGATGGGAATGTTCAGCCGCCGCGCTTCCGCCACGGCGATATGTTCTTTGACGATATCGACCACGAACAACGCCGCGGGCAGCCGCTGCAGGTCGCGCACCCCTTCCAGCACTTTGTTCATCTTCTCTTTCTGGCGCAACAGCCGGTTGCGTTCTTTCTTGGTGATGTTTTTCACTGTTTCATCTTGAAACATCCGCTCGATCTGCTGCAGCTTGTGAATCGACTTTTTCACCGTGACGAAGTTGGTCAGCATCCCGCCCAGCCAGCGTTCCACCACAAAGGGCATCCCGACGCGCTGCGCCACTTCTTTGACGATCGGCGCCGCCTGCTTTTTCGTACCCACAAACAGCACTTTCTGGCCGCGCTCGGCCAATGAAGCCAGCACGCGACAGGCCACCTCCATCTGACGGAGGGTTTTATTCAGGTCAATGACGTGAATGCCTTTCTTCTCTTCGAAGATGTAAGGCTGCATTTTGGGGTTCCAGCGGCTGGCCAGATGACCGATGTGCACGCCCGCCTTGACCAGTTGTTCCAGCGATAATTCTTTCATGCTCGTCTTATCGTTTGCGGAATTGATATTGTTTACGCGCTTTGTGCTGCCCGTATTTTTTCCGTTCCACCATCCGCGGGTCCCGCGTTAGGTAGCCGTGGGATTTCAGCACATCCCGCAGGTCGGGGTCGATCCGTTCCAGCGCACGGGCGATGCCGTGGCGCACGGCTTGCGCCTGCCCCCGCGGGCCGCCGCCGGTGACCCGAACCCGCACCCGATATCGGCCCGCCGTCTCGGTCACCTTAAAGGGCGCTTCCACGTCTTGCCGAAATAAAAATTCCGGAAAATATTCCCGATAGTCTTTGCCGTTGATCACAATCGAACCGTCGCCGGGCTCGAGAATCACACGCGCTACGGCGGTCTTCCGCCGACCGGTCGCACTCACACGATCCATATTAGATGTCTAATTTTTCAGGTTTTTGAGCAGCGTGGGGGTGCGCTTCTCCTTTGTAAATCCGCACGTTTTTCAGCAACTGACGGCCCAGCCGATTTTTCGGCAGCATCCCTCGAATGGCCCGATAGAGGATTTGCTCGTCCTGCCCCTTCGCTTTGAGGTCTTGCGGCGTGAAAAGGCGCCGCCCGCCGGGATATCCCGTATGCTTCCGATATTGCTTCTCGACCATCTTGTTGCCCGTGAAGCGCACGTGCTCGGCATTGATGATGATCACCTTGTCCCCGCAATTGATATGCGGCGTAAAGCCGGGCCGATGCTTGCCCCGCAGGATCTTCGCCACTTCCGACGCCAGCCGACCCACCACCTTATCGCGGGCGTCCACCACATACCATTTCGGCTCGTGGTCTTCTTTCCGCACAAATTTCGTCTTATACGAATATAATGTTGACACGCCTGTTCCTCTTTTAGGGCTGCAAAATTAGTAATTCCGTTTTGTCAGGAAGCCCCGCTGAAATTTATCTTTCTGATTGGGGCTTCTGCCTGATTGAAGAACACCGATTAACGAATGCTAATTGAATAAATATTTTACAACAAATTCTTAAATCTTAAATCAGTGTTCGGTGTTCGACATTCCCTCGTGTTCGGCGTTCGATATTCCCCCGCCTCACCGCCACAGCCGCGCCGCCACCGACAACCGATAGCGAAACGCCCAATGGCCGGGCTCGGCATACGGCACGTGCGACAAAAACACCGGAAAGTCCACCGACACATTAAACAGGTAGGGCCGCCAGCCGTATTTCCACCGAAAATCAAACCCCGGCCCCGCGTCCGAACGCGGCATCACCCACCGCTGCGCGCCCCCCTGCGCCACCGTGTAAGTCCCCACATCCGCAAACACATACGGCAGAAAATCAAAGAAGCGATTGCGCCACTGGAGCATCCGCGGCAGCGACACTTGGGCGGAATAACTCACGCCGCGGCGCGTCCGATAGTTCCACGTCTGCGCCGCGCCCGTATCGTGCGGCAACACGTAACCTGCATAGCCGCGCAAATTCAGCCCGCCGGGATAATAGAGCGGCCCCGTAACGGTCCCATAGCCCCGCCACGCCGACGGGAAAAAGCCCACCGCCCGATAGTATTTGTTCGACAGCATATCCTCGGGACCGCCGCCCGCCACATAGAGCATTGCCTGCGCCGGGACGTCGCCGGCGGCGGTGTAGCCAAACAAGCGCGACCGCCACGTCATCCCGCCCGGCAGGCGGCGGTGTTCTTGATATTCCGCCGTGGCCACGCCATAGTAGCGGCCGCTCAATCCGCCCCGCAGGCTGATCTGCAAACGCCCACCACCGGAAAAGTATTTCCAGTGCTTGCGGTAGGTCATCCGGGAAAAGATATGACGCCCCGCCGACCATCCATCCGGGATGAGCGCATACACATTCGGCGAGTCGGCGGCCTGATAGTCCACGGCCACCGTCAGGTAATGGTTGCGGCCCAGGTCAAAGTCAAACGCCGTGGAATGCCACTTCACGCCGGCCGTCCGCCGGTATTGGAGCTTCAGCCGGGCTTCCACGTCGCCCCGTCGAATGGGCGTTTCGTAGCGGAAGATGACGCTGAAAGGCATGCCGCCGCCGGAGGTGTCGAAATCCAGCAGCTGCGTATGATACCACGCCGACAGGTGAAAGCGGTGCAGATAGCCGAAATAGCTTCCGCGGGCGTGCCATCCCACCTGCACGCCGTCCACCGCGTTATACCACACGTCGGGCCGGGTGAAGACCTCGTAGCGCGTCCACAACGGACGCACAGGCTCCCCCACATCGGGCATGACGGCCATCCGCCGCGGCCGCCGGTTATCGACCATGTTAATATCGGCGATGGTGGCCGAGGGGTCGATTTCCACCGAGCGCACGGCTGCGCCCCGCGGCAACGTCAGCGCCAGCGTGTAATGCCGTTTCAGGCGGTTCCATCCAATCCACGGGCGCATCGTCAGGCGGTCTTCCCTCGGCACATAGACGTAATGATTGGGCACAAACACCTTCACGGTCGAGTCGCCGCCTGCGGTGCGCACCCGCACGTCCACTTCCAGCGGCATCGACAGCGACTCTTTGCGCACCAGATCGATGCGATACTGCACCGAATCGGCCAGCCGTTTTTTGCGAATGCGGCCCACCCGATAGTCGATGTATTTTTTTCCGTGTATCCACGCGTCAAAGAACCAGTTCAGGTCGAGTTTGGTGTGGTCTCGCATGGCCTGCTTAAAATCTTCCACATAAGGGTGGGCGGCGTGCCATCGGTCGTAATACAGCCGCATGGCACCGAGGAAGAGGGAGTCGCCGCCCAGCACGTAGCGCAGGTTGTAGAGCATGGTGGCCGTCTTGGAATAGACGTGTCGGTAGCCGCCGCCATGGCGCAGGGCGTCGTTGAAGTGGTCGGAATGCGTGGCCAACACGGGGTCTTGCTTGCGAATGGCATCCCGCAGGTATCCCAGATAGGCCACCGTAAATCGGCTTGACCGGGCGGGATAATATTTCCGCAGCCATCGGCTGCGCGGCAGGCCGTATCGGCTGGGGCCCCGCAGCCGGTCCAGCGCCCACGCCGTCAGAAACTGCGTAAAGCCCTCGTCTAACAGGGCCCGATAAGTCTCATTCGAGCCCATCATCCCGAAAAACCAGTTGTGGCCCACCTCGTGCGCTATCAGATAGGCATTGGAAGGCCAGGCCCCGCCGCACAGCGTGAGCATCGGATATTCCATCCCGTCGCGGGCATCCGCCACGATAATCTTATGATAAATGTAAGGGCCGAAATCCCGCGAAAACAGTTCGATGACCCGGGCGGTGTATTTCGGCACTTGCTGCCACGCGCCGGCATGCGGCTCTTGGACCAGCGCTACCGCCCGAATACCATTCCACTCGGCTTCGCCGATGCGATAGGTCGGGTCGGTGGTAAAGGCAAAGTCGTGCACGTTCTCGGCATGAAAACGCCACGTTTTGGTGGTGCCGTCTATCGGGATGATTTGCGACGGCGGCGAGCCCCAGGGCTTGTCTTTGAAGTTGGAAATGTCTAACTTTTTCCGCAGCTCAGGCGGCAGCACTTCATCCCGATTGAGCAAAAAGCCCGTGGCATCCAGCACGTAATGGCTGGGCAGGGTGATGCTGACGTCGTAGGTGCCGAAGTCGCCGTAAAATTCCCGTCCGAGGTGCTGATCGGGCGTCCAGCCGAACTTGCGGTCATACACGTCGATGCGCGGGTACCAGTGCACCGCGTCAAAATGCTTCACGCCGTCATGGTCAAACACCTTCATCCGCCGCCGGATGCTGCCGCGATCGAAATAGGTGGTAAAGCGAATGTCGAAGCGGATGCTGTCGCCCGGCAACAGAGGGCGCGGCAGGCTGACCTTCATGATGGTGTTATCCATAAAGGTATCGACCTGCCGCCCTTCCACCGTGAGGTGTTCGATGATCGTGCCGAGGCCCTGCGCTTCGTAACGGCCGAATCGCGGCGTTTGCTTGTTCAGCTGATGCAGTGCATGATAATAGGATGCGGGGTGAAACGCATTTTGATACAGATGAAAAAAGACAAACGTGAGGGTGTCGGGCGAGTTGTTCCAGTAAATGAGCGTTTCGGAGGCGGTGATGGTTTCGGCGCTGTCGTCGAGGACGGCGTCGATAGTGTAGTGGACGTCCTGCTGCCAATATCCCGGGAAGGGCAGTTTGTTTTTCCAGTAATGCGGATTGTGGGGACTTCGGTAAGAGTTGGGCGGGTGGAGCGGGTCGTAAGGCTGTGCCGCGGCTGAAGCAAGCATGCCCCAGGCCACCATGACCAGCACGAGAAGGCGTTTACACGTATTTGCTTCCATAATAAGCAGTGATTTCGTTGACGACGGAGCGGATTTCCTGGTCTCGGTCGAGCGGCGAGATGAGGATGGCATTGTCCGCCTGGACCACCAGCACGTTTTCCATCTCATTGAGCACGATCAGTTGGTCTGCATCATCAGAGAAGACAAGCGTCCGGCTGCTCTTCCGGAGGTGAATGTTTTTGCCGAATACGGCATTGCCGTTATCATCTTTGGGTGCAAACTGATACACCGCCCGCCACGTGCCCACGTCGCTCCACTGAAAACCGGCGGGCAAGCAAAGCACATAGCGGCATTTTTCCATGATACCGTAGTCGATGGAAATGGAAGGCAACATGGCATACACCGTTTCCAGCACTTCTGCTTCTCGGTCTTCCTTTAAGCGGGGAATAAGTATAGAAAACTGCTGGTAGATGGTGGGCAGATACAACCGATAAGCTTCGATCAAAATGCGGGTGGCGGCGATAAAAATGCCTGCGTTCCAGTAAAATTCGTCACTCTGGACGAACTGTCGGGCCAGTTCGATGTTGGGTTTTTCCAGAAAGGAGACGGCCCGATAGAATCGCCCCACCCGTTCGGTTGCCTTCACCTGAATGTATCCGTAGCCCGTAGCGGGATAGGTGGGGCGGATACCCAGCGTGATAATGCCTTCGTAGGCATCGACCATCTCGACGGCCTCTCGGATGTCATCGGCAAACGATTCGATCGGATCGATATAATGGTCGGCGGGTAGGATAAACACTCGGGCATGCGGGTCGTGAACATGGATTTTATAGACGCCGTAGGCCACCGCCGGGGCGGTGTTGCGCATCATCGGCTCGCCGAGGATGTTTCGTTGTGGGATTTCGGGTGCCTGTGCGTGGGCCAGCGTG
Organism: Bacteroidota bacterium; assembly: GCA_027009805.1. GTDB lineage: Bacteria > Bacteroidota > Bacteroidia > JAADEI01 > JALVCQ01 > JALVCQ01. The sequence continues at coordinate 8,042 of JALVCQ010000006.1, read as the reverse complement.
CGATATTCTTCGTTGGTGATGACATAGATATGTTCGGGTGGCACCACCTGAGCGGCGCGGGCCACCGTGTCCTGAAAGAGGGTGGTTCCCCGCCCGAGGATGTCGAGAAATTGCTTGGGATGGCGGCGGCGCGACAAGGGCCAGAAACGCGTGCCCACGCCGCCGGCCATAATCAAGCAGTAGTCATGGGAAGTGGGCATCGAAGTGGTTTGTCGGTGGCACAAAAGTATCTATTGCCCAGGCGTGTGGAGCTTATTTTCAGAAGTGGCGATAATGGTGGCCACCGTGGCGTCGCCGGTGACGTTGACCACCGTGCGGAACATATCCAGCAGACGGTCCACGGCCAAGATCAAGGCAATGCCGGCGGGATCGATGCCCACCGATTGGAGCACAATCACCAGCATAATGAGTCCCGACCCGGGGACGCCGGCGGCGCCCACCGATGCCACCGTGGCGGTGATGATGACGGTCAGTATCTGCGAAAACGTCAAATCCACGCCGAAAGCACTGGCGATAAAAAACGTAGCCACGGCTTGATAGAGGCTGGTGCCGTCCATGTTGACGGTGGCGCCGATGGGCAACACAAAGCTGACCACCTCTTCACCAATGCCCAGCTTTTTTTCGCATTGTTCCATGGTCACGGGCAGGGTGGCTGCGCTGGAACTGGTGGAAAACGCCAGCAACTGGGCCGGCGCCAGCCCGCGGAAAAAGCGCCCCACCTTCATGGGCGTGAGAATGCGCAACAGCAACGGATAAACCACAAAGACCATCGTGCCCAGCCCGACCAGCACCGTCAGCGAATACATGCCCAACGCTTGCAGCAGCGACAGCACATAGGCCGGGTTATCGCCGGTGAGCTCCACGATCATCGAAGCCATCAGGGCAAACACACCAAAGGGGGCGGCCTTCATAATCAACTCAATCATCCGCGTGATCGCTTCATTAAATCCGTCAAAGAAGGCCACCACGGGCCGGCTTTTTTCATCGGAGATCAACAGCAGCGCCACGCCGAAAAAGAGCGTAAAAAGCACCACCTGCAGCATACTGCGGTTATCGCCCAGCGCCTGAAATATATTGGGCGGAACCAGCCGCTCTACAAATGCCAGCGGCCCTTCGCGGACTTCCTGCGCCGAGGCCACCTTGCTGGTAATCACGCCGGCGAATTTTTGCTGCAATTCCTCCTTCAGCGCCGTCGGGAAATAGGCGCCCGGCTGCAGCACATGCACGATGACAATGCCGACCGTGATGGCCAGCACCGTCGTGCCCATGTAAATCGCAATGGTGCGCAGGCCCATCCGAGACAGAGACGAAAGGTCTTTCAGGCTGTTTACGCCCATGATCAGCGAACCGAGGATGACCGGAATGGCAATCACCTTCAACAGGTTGATAAAAAGGCGACCCCACGGGCGGACGTAATCAAGCGTGAGCTCCTGACCACCCCATTTGACCGCCCCCACACCCCACAAAATGCCCAGCACCATTCCGATGATAATCTGTGTGTGTAATGGGATTTTTCGAGACATCCACCTATTTTTGGCCCCTCAAAAATACGATGAGAGAAAGGCCGGCCTAAAGACCATCAAAGCGATGCAATAAAAAGCGCTTCATCCGGCGTTATCTCGATAAAAACAAAAAACTATGCAACATTTACGTTCTCTTCTGATTATCGCAACCATTGTGGTTGCATTGGGCAGTGAAGCCTACGGCGCCAATCGCTATTGGGTGGGGGCATCCAGTGCAAGCTGGAACGATCCGGCCAACTGGTCGGCGACCTCCGGTGGCCCAGGAGGGGCATCCGTCCCCTCGGCATCCGACACCGCCGTCTTTGACGGCAACGGCAACGTTAATTGTAATATTGACGTGAATGCCACCGTAGCCCGTTTCCGCATATTATCGGGCTACACGGCCGCGATCACCCAGCTTGCCGGCCAAACGCTTACCATCGGCTCCGGCGGCTTTGAGCAGACCGACGGTACGTTCAACGGAGGAAATCAAACCATCGACATTCAGGGCGCTTTTACACTTTCCGGAGGAAGTTTCACCGCCACATCCGGAACCTTATACGTCGGTCACCGATCATATGGAAGTGCTTCAACCACCATTTTCCACATCTCAGGCGGAACCTTCAACCACAACAACGGACTCGTCACCTTCGCCCCCAACGGATACGGCGGAAGAAACTACACCGTCGATGTCACCCCAGGAACCCGTTTCTACGACGTCAAAGTCGATGTCGGGATCTATGACAACACCTACCTCAGCGTCGCCACAGGCGATACCATCTACGCACTAAACAACATCACCCATCAAGACGGAAGCATCAAAGGACGCCTCGCCCTCGAAGGCAACCTCATCATCGGAAACGAGGCCGTCAGCGGAACCGGATGGATCATCTTCACTAAAAACGCCAACCAAACATGGGAATACACCGGAACCGCCAGAACCACCGCAGGCATCATCATCGACAAACCCGCAGGAAACGTCGCGCCCAAAACCGGGACCAACCAGCTCTTCTGCTCCCGATTCGAACTCCGTAACGGAACCTTCAACGCTCCCACCGGAGAAATGAGGCTCACCCACAACTGGTACAGCGCCTCCATCACCGTCTTCAAACGGACCGGCGGAACCTTCAACCACAACAACGGACTCGTCACCTTCGCCCCCAACGGATACGGCGGAAGAAATTACACCGTCGATGTCACGCCCGGCACCCGTTTCTACGACGTCAAAGTCGATGTCGGGATCTATGACAACACCTACCTCAGCGTCGCCACAGGCGATACCATCTACGCACTAAACAACATCACCCATCAAGACGGAAGCATCAAAGGACGCCTCGCCCTCGAAGGCAACCTCATCATCGGAAACGAGGCCGTCAGCGGAACCGGATGGATCATCTTCACTAAAAACGCCAACCAAACATGGGAATACACCGGAACCGCCAGAACCACCGCAGGCATCATCATCGACAAACCCGCAGGAAACGTCGCGCCCAAAACCGGGACCAACCAGCTCTTCTGCTCCCGATTCGAACTCCGTAACGGAACCTTCAACGCTCCCACCGGAGAAATGAGGCTCACCCACAACTGGTACAGCGCCTCCATCACCGTCTTCAAACGGACCGGCGGAACCTTCAACCATAACAACGGACTCGTCACCTTCGCCCCCAATGGATACGGCGGAAGAACCTATTCCGTCGATGTCACGCCCGGCACCCGTTTCTACGACGTCAAAGTCGATGTCGGAAACTACGACAACACTTACCTCGGCGTCGCTTCCGGCGATACCGTTTATGCCCTACACAACCTGATTCTCAACGACGGAAACAGCAACGGAGGCAATCTGGCTGCGGAAGGGAACGTCACGGTTCAATCGAGTTTCAAAGGAGGCAACAGTCGGCTCATATTCACCGGAAGCCAGCCGCAGACTTTTGACCTGACCGGCGCCACCGGTAACTTTAACGGCGACATTCAGTTGCTGAAAAGTGCGGGCAACGTCACCCTGCTTTCTGAATGTCTGCTGGACGCCGCCAATCAAGACATTTACTTCGACAGCGGCGACCTGATTACGTCCAGCACAAACCTTTTAATCCTCGGAGACAATGTCGGCGCCCATCACATGTCCGACAGCAGCTTTGTGGAGGGGCCCGTGCAGAAAATCGGCAATGATGCTTTTACGTTTCCCGTTGGGAAAAACGATACCATCTACGCGCCGATTTCCATCTCGGCACCGGCCAGTGACACCGACCGGTTTACGGCCGAGTACTTTGCGGTTTGCGCCCATGATGATGGATACGACACCACGCTCCATCCGCCTTCCATCCAGCGGTTTTCTCAGAAGGAATATTGGACCCTGAATCGCACCAAAGGCGTTTCCAGCGTCACCGTCACGCTGAGTTGGGACACCACCCGCAGCGGCAAGGTTACGAAGCCGGCCGACCTGCTGGTGGCCCGCTGGAACGGCAGCAGCTGGGATAATGAAGGGAACGGCGGAACGACGGGAACGCTCGAAGCGGGGATGGTCTCCACGGCAGGCCCGGTATCTTCATTCAGTCCTTTTACGCTGGGGTCCAGCAGCCGGCACAATCCGCTGCCTGTGGAGCTGCTGTCGTTTGACGCTTATCTGGAAGGCCGGCAGGTGATGCTGCGCTGGCGCACCGCTTCCGAACGGAACAGCGACCACTTCCTGGTGCAACGCTCCGACGACCTTCGCCGGTGGCGGGAAGTAGCCCGCGTGCCGGCGGCCGGCAATGCGGTGTCGGTTCGGCATTATTCCGCCGTTGACCCATCGCCGCAGACAGGCGTGAATTACTACCGGTTGAAACAGGTGGACCAGGACGGCACCTTCACGTATTCCTCCGTGATAGCAGTGACGATGCATGCCCCGCAGGAAGACATCGCCGTCTATCCGCTTCCGGCGCGGCCGGGTGAGGCGTTGCATATCGACGTAAGTACACTGGAAGGCTCCGCCGGCGATGTGACCCTGCAAGCCGTCAACGGTCAGGTGATATACCAGGCCCATTGGAATGCAGAAGATGCCGGCCGCCGAACCATCAGCATGCCGATATCGCCCCATCTTCCGGCCGGCGTTTACCTATTGCGCCTGGCCATGCCCGACCGGTCGATAGTGCAAAAAGTGATAGTGAAATAAGGGAGCGGAGATAATCCCGGAAGCGGCGGCCCCGGCCCGTTCCGTCAGGAAGGGTTTCCTACTTTCGCAGCGCTTGAAGTGTATTCCGAATGATCTTAACACGTGCGGAGATTCTGGCCGAGATGGAAAAGGGAAACATCGTGATTTCCCCTTTTCGGGAAGATTGCCTGGGGCCCAATTCCTACGACGTGCATCTGGGACGCACACTGATGGTGTATGAACCCGCTGAGTTGGACGCCCGCCGTCCTATGGCCGTGCGCACCTTCGACATTCCCGACGAAGGTTTTGTATTACAGCCGGGGCAGCTCTACCTGGGCGTTACGGAAGAATACACCGAGACGCATCGGCACGTGCCTTTTCTGGAAGGCAAATCCAGCGCAGGACGGCTGGGCATCTTCATTCATGCCACGGCCGGGAAAGGCGACATCGGCTATTGCAACACCTGGACGCTGGAAATCACCGTGGTGCATCCCATCCGCATCTATGCGGGCATGCCCATCGGACAGCTTATCTATTTTGACATCAAAGGCCGAATCGATTCCCGCTACGACCAGCGGCCGGGCTCCAAATACACCGAACGCACCCAGCAGCCCATTCCATCGATGATGTGGAAAAACTTTTTATGATGCACTACGCACCGGGGCTTCGGTTGGGCATTTTAGGCGGGGGACAGTTAGGGAAGATGCTCGTTCAGGAAGCATTGCCTTACCACCTGCAAACGGTGGTCATGGATCCCGACCCGGAAGCGCCGGCGGCCATGGCGGCTGCGCATTTTGAAGCAGGCGACTTCACCGACTTTAACACCGTCTATCGGTTTGGCCGCCGCGTGGATGCCCTGACCTATGAGATCGAAAAGGTGAACGCCTTTGCCTTGATGGAGCTTAAAAGCGACGGCCTGGCGGTGTTTCCAGACCCGACGGTGTTGCGGACGGTGCAGGACAAGATTCGGCAGAAACGTTTTTATCAAAAACACGGCATTCCCACGGTGCCTTTCCGCACCTTTAACGATCGGGAAGCGCTGTTATCCGCAGACCTGACCTTTCCCTGTGTGATTAAGGCGGCCCGTGGCGGCTATGACGGGCGGGGCGTGGTGGTGGCTGCCGATCGGTCGGACCTGGAAGGCATCTTTGACGGACCTTATCTGGTGGAAGACTTTGTGCACGTCAAGGCGGAGCTTTCGGTGGTGATGGCCCGCGGAGGGGACGGGGAAACGGCCGTCTATCCGCCGGTGATGATGTTTTTCCTGCCGGAGGCAAACTTGCTGGACGTGCTGGTGGCACCTGCGTTGCTGCCCGAGAAAAAGCTGCGGGAAGCCAAAGAAATCGCCCGCACGCTGGCCGAAGCGTTCGACCTGATAGGGGTGATGGCGGTAGAGCTGCTGATAGACGCCCACAATCGGCTGTGGGTCAATGAAACGGCGCCCCGCCCGCACAACAGCGGACACCACACCATGAAGGCCCATTCGGTGTCGCAGTTTGAACAGCACCTGCGGGCCGGATTGGGGCTGCCGTTAGGGGACGTTTCGGCAGGGCGGCCGGCGGCGATGTTCAACCTGCTGGGCGCCGCCGACAGCGAGGGGCCGGCCCGATACGAAGGACTTTCGGAAGCGCTGGGGGAAAGGGACGTTCAGGTGTATCTCTATGGCAAAGCCATCAGCAAGCCCTATCGGAAGATGGGGCACGTAACGGTGTTGGCCGAAACGCCCGCAGCGGCCCTGCAACGGGCCCGGGCCTTAAAACGCAAAATCCGCGTCTATGGAGGACCATAACAGCCGCCCGTTGGTGGGCGTCATCATGGGCAGCCGGTCGGACCTGCCGGTGATGAAAGATGCCGTGGAAATTCTCAGGGATTTCGGCGTGCCTTATGAGGTGCGCATTGTGTCGGCCCATCGCACGCCCGACTGGATGGTGGAATATGCCAGCACCGCCGTGGAACGGGGGCTGAAGGTGATCATCGCCGGGGCGGGCGGAGCGGCCCATCTGCCGGGGATGACGGCCAGCCTGACGCCGCTGCCGGTGATCGGCGTGCCGGTGCGCTCATCCAATTCCATCGGCGGGGTCGATTCGCTGCTGTCTATCGTGCAAATGCCCAACGGCATTCCGGTGGCCACTGTGGCCGTCAACGCTTCCCGCAATGCGGGTTTGCTGGCGGTGCGCATCCTCGCTGTGGCCGATGACAGCCTGCGAGAAGCCATGACCCGCTATCAGGCCGATCTCCGCCGAAAAGTGTTGAACGACGACCAAACCCTGCACGGATGAGCAACCGGTCGGCCCGAGAAGAAATATTACAACGGCTGCGCACCGCCCGAGAAAAACCGTCCACCGACACCGAAGCCGCTCCACCGGAAGATTACGCCCTCCTGGAAACAGGCATCCCTTCCGATCCCATTGCCCATTTCACGGCGCTGTTTACGGAAAATCACGGCATCGTCCGCCGCTTCCCGCATTGGGAGGCCCTGCTGGCTCAATGGCCGGCCCTTCAATCCGAATTGGACACGCCTTTTTACAGCGGCCCGATGGAACAGGCGCTGCCGGGTGTGCCGCCGCTTTCCGACGACACGCCGCTGGAATCGGTGGGCACGGCTTTCACCGAATGTGCCGCATTGGTGGCCCAGACGGGCAGCGTGGTGATGACGGCCCGAGAAGACCCGCTGCGGGCGTTGTCGGTATATGCACCCGTCCACGTCATCATTGCCCGCACCGCGCAAATCCTGCCCACGCTGCAAAGCGCATTCGACATCTATTTGCCCGAAAAATCGTCCTTTTTCACTTTGATCGGCGGCCCCAGCCGTACGGCGGACATCGAGAAAACGCTGGTGCTGGGCGCCCACGGCCCGCGCCGCGTGGAGGTGTGGCTGCTCGACAATTAAGGGTTTAGTTTGGGGTTCCGGTGATGCCGCTCACCATCGCGGCGGGTCTTTTTTTGCAGGTTTCGCTCGAAGGCTTCGGACAGGTTGATGCCCGTCTGGTTGGCGATGCAGGTGAGCACAAATAACACGTCGGCCAGTTCGTCGCCGAGGTCTTTATCTCGGTCGGAAGGTTTTTCGGATTGTTCCCCGTAGCGGCGCGCCATGATGCGCGCCACTTCGCCCACTTCTTCCATCAAGATGGCCAGGTTGGTCAGTTCGTCGAAATACCGAACGCCGTGGCGCCGAATCCATTCATCGACGCGCCGTTGTAATGAGTCCAGCACGGTGTTTATTCTTTATTTCGGGTGTCGATCCAGATGGTGACGGGCCCGTCGTTGATCAGGCTCACCAGCATGTGGGCGCCGAAGACGCCTTCGGCCACAGGTTGGCGGGTTTTTTCCTGCAAGGTTTCAATGAATCGGCGATAGAGCCTGCGGGCCTGTTCGGGCGGCGCCGCCCGCACAAAAGAGGGGCGAAAACCTTT
>JALVCQ010000005.1 GCA_027009805.1 Bacteroidota bacterium | reverse complement strand
CGAAGACATCAATCAGGCGGTGGAAGCCCTCATCGGCGGCAAAGCCGTGACCACCCTGCTGGAAGGACGCGACCGATATGCCGTCCGGGTGCGCTATCCACAAGGACGCCTCAGCCGTCCCGAAGACATCGGCAACATTTGGATCACCGTCAACGCCCAACAAAAAATTCCGCTCAAAGAGGTGGCCGACATTCGTTTTGAAATCGGCCCGCAGATGGTGCGTTCCGAAAATGGGGCGCTGGCACAATATCTGACCTTCTCGCCGGCCGCCGGCGTGGATGAAGAACAGGCCATGAGCGCCATTCAGCATGCCACCCGTCAGGCCATCGAAGCGGGGAAATTGCACGTGCCGCCCGGCGTCTATTGGCGGTTTGCCGGCTCATTCGAAAACCGAAAACGGGCCGAGCAATATCTGAGCTTCATCATCCCGATTGCGCTGCTGACTATTGTCCTGCTGTTGTTCTGGCAATTCCGCAACGTCATCAACGTGGTGATTGTGGGCACCACCTTCCTCACGGCTTTTGCCTTCGGGATGATGTTTATGGGCATGGCCCAATGGCCCGGCTTTCTGAATATTTCGCTGGGAACGGGGACGTTGCGAGAGATGCTGCACCTGTCTTCCCTGAACCTCAACATTGCCGTGTGGGTTGGTTTTCTGGCGCTGCTGGGCGTGGCCAGCGACGGTGTGGTGCTCATGCTGGCTTACATCGATGAAAAGAAAAATGCCGGCATCGCCTTGCGGGAAGCCGTGGTCAGCGGTGCCCGACGGCGCATCCTGCCGGCGCTGATGACCATGGGCACCACGCTCATCGCCCTGCTGCCCATCTTCACCTCCGACGGACGAGGCGCCGATATGATGCGTGCCATCGCCTTTCCCATCGTCGGCGGCCTGCTGGGCGCTTTCTGGATGCTCTTCGCCGTCCCGGTCTTTTATGAACTTTACTGGAAAAGAAAACGATCATGACGCTCCGACTTCATCTTATCGGCTGGCTGACCATGCTGGGCTGCTTGCTGCCCGCCCATGGGCAGACGCCGCTCGACACCCTCGTGCAAAGGGCATGGCAAACAGCGCCCACGTTGAAAGCCTATCAATCCCGCATTGCCTCCCAACAGGCCCGAGCACAATGGACGGGCAGCCTGCCCGACCCGGCCCTGCAATTGCAGCCGCTGCCCATGCCTGTGGAAACGCGAACAGGCCCGCAACAACTCCGCATCGGCGCCCAACAATCTTTCGGATGGCCGGGAACCTACCGCACACGGCGACAGGCAGCTCAAATCGCCACCGCCGCCCTCCACGCCCAACAACAACAAGAACGCCGCCGCATTCGCACCTACATCGCCAACCACTATTACGACGGCGCCTACTGGAACAGTTACCTTGCCATCCTCCATGCCCAACTCAGCCTGCTGGACATGCTCGACTCGCTGGTCCAAGAACGCTTTCGGCAGGGGCTGGTGAGCATGGTGGACGTGGAACGCGTCAACATCCAGCGGGCTGCGCTCGACTTTGAAATCCAGCAGGCCACCCTGCAACTGCGGCAAATCACCGCTATCTTACGGCGATGGACAAACCTTTCGGAAATCGCCTTTCCACGCATCGACAGCCTGCCGCTTCCTACGCTTCCTGCACTATCCAACGCGGAACAACACCTCCGCGACAGCAGTTGGACATTCCAGACCGACTCGCTGCGATGGCAGCAGGCGGAAGTAAACGCCCGACTCGCCCGCCTGACCACCCGTCCCGCTTTTACTATCGGTGCGAATTACATCGTCATCGGCGGCGGAAAAGACGCCCTCGTCGCGCCGTCGCTGGGGCTTCGCACACCTATTTTCCAGAAAAAGAACAAAGCCCACATTCGCGCCGCACAGGCGGAAGCCACCGGACAATACTGGCGCAGCCGGCATACGCTCCGCCAACAGGCGGATGCCCTCGACCGACTTGCCGCCCAATTTCAAACCACACAGGCAGCATATCAAAGCCACCGTCAACAAACCCAGGCCGCCCAACACTCTTTTCGCATCCTCGTCACTGACTACGGTGCCGGCAACGCCCGCTTCTGGGAAGTGATTAACATGCTCAATCAAATATTTATGCACCAAAAGCTGGCTATTCAGCAACAACGCACTCTCTACAAGACGAAACTTGCCATCGAGGAAATCATCGGCACACTAAATTAAATCATCATGCGAACGCTCATCATCGTCATCATCTCGTTCACGCTGCTGGCAGCATGCCGTCAGCAGCCATCGGCAGAGAAGCCGACCCGCACATCGGCAGTCTCCCAGCCGGCACAAGCCGCCACCTACACCTGCCCCATGCACCCGCAGGTCAAACAACCCAAACCGGGCAAATGCCCCATCTGTGGGATGGAACTGGTCCCCATGGATGAAAAGGGGAAAGACAACCAATGGGTGCACATCGAAGAAGCCGCCCAACAGGCCGCCCATATCGTTACGGCCCGAGCCACGAAAATCATTCCCCACAAAGCGATCATCCTGACGGGCCGGGTCAGCAAAGACGCCCAGCGCACGTTCCTGCAAACCGCCCACATCGGCGGGCGCATCGAAAAGCTACATATCCGCTCAGAAGGGCAATTCATTCGCAAAGGGCAACCCATCATCACCCTCTACTCGCCCGAACTCATCGCCGCCCAACGAGAACTGCTCGAAGTGGCCAGCCATCAAGCAACCTTCTCCACCCTCTATCAGGCCACCGTTCGCAAGCTAAAAAACTGGAAGCTGACCGACCAACAAATTCAGGAAATTCTGCATTCGAAAACGGTGAAGGAAAACGTGCCCATCCTGTCCGATTATTCCGGCTACATCACCGCCATCCACGTGCAGGAAGGCAAACACGTGCCCGAAGGCGGCGCTCTCCTCTCGGTGCTGGCCACCGACCGGGTATGGATCGACCTTGACGTTCCCCAAAGTGAGCGCGCATGGCTCCACACCGGCATGCCAATCACCGTCCTGACTGAGGCCAATTCGCTGCCGGCCAAACTGGAAAGCATCATTCCCATCGTCGATGCCCGGAGCCGAACCCTGACAGCAAAAGCAATGCTGGTCAGGCCGGCTGTTTCGCTTGTCCCGGGGATGTTTATTCGGGCGCGGGCACATTACACTTTCCCTGATTCGATGATCGTCGTCCCGCAGTCGGCGGTCCTATGGACCGGCCGGGAAAGTTGGGTTTACGTTCAGGAACAATCAGGGGCTTTCAGCCCGCGCAAAGTGCAAATCCTCACAGAAGCCGAGGAAGGATTTGTCATTCAAAAAGGCCTTGCCGCGGGCGAAATTTTCGTAAAAGAAGGGGCTTATCGGGTGGATGCCGCCGCCCAACTGGCGGGCAAGCCTTCCATGTTAAACCCGCATGGACAAAAGGCGGCAAACGCCGCCCATGGGCATCACCACTAACCCGACAGGTTATGCAGCGCCGACCGCTTCACGAATGGCATCGGCGATAGCAGCAAACTCCTGCTCGGTGAGCTTTACCCGCTTCGAGAAATCCATATCCGCCATCTCCCGCAGCGGCACGATGTGCACGTGCACATGCGGCACCTCCAGCCCCACCACGGCCATGCCCACCCGCTCGCAGGGGATCACCTTCTCGACCCCCAACGCCACACGTTTTACAAAAGCCATCAACGCCGCCAATTCGGCATCATCCATCGAAAAAATATAATCCACTTCCCGCTTAGGCACCGCCAACACATGCCCCACCGCAATCGGATTGATGTCCAGAAAGGCAATATGATGATCGTCCTCCGCCACAATGTAGGCGGGAATTTCCCGCCGAATGATTTTCGTAAAAATGGAAGGCATCAGTCCGAAATGGTAATCTTCTTGATCTTCAATCGCAACACCCCTACCGGCACGTTGACTTCCACAACCTCGCCCACCGAACGCCCCAACAACGCCCGCCCCACCGGTGAGGTGACCGAGATTTTCCCTTCCTGCAGGTTGGCTTCCGCCTCCGACACCAGCGTATAGCGCTGTTCTTTATTCAAGGTGAGGTTCTCGATATGCACTGTCGAGAGAATCCGCACTTTCGATAGATCGAGGTCGTCGGTATCCAGCACCTGTGCTCGGGCCAGAATGGACTCCAGATGGGCGATTCGGGCTTCCAGAATTCCCTGTGCTTCCTTGGCAGCATCATATTCGGCGTTTTCCGACAGGTCTCCCTTTTCACGTGCTTCCTGGATTTGCTTGCTGACTTCCCGACGTTTCACGTTCTTCAGATAGTCCAGCTCCTTTTGAATTTTTTCCAAGCCTTCCCGTGTGAAATACTGCACATCCGCTGCCATAGTCTCATGTCATTTTTTGAAGCTGCAAAATTAACGAACGGCTATCGCCTTTCCGTTTTCACATTCTCAAAACAGAAAAGCCGCCTGCCTTACCCGACGCGGGTAAAGCAGGCGACTGATAATCTGGATGGAGAAAGCGGCTACAAGTTCAGGCCGATGCTCCATGCATGGACCCCCGCAAAAGGATTGGTGGCCCGATAGGAGTAGTCGAAGGACAGCGAGCGGGACTTGCCCATCGGCAGATTAAGCGAAAGGCCGCCGGCCAACCCCGTGAATGCCGTCTGGCGTTCATTCGGGTCGAGGATACCGTTCTGATAAAGGAAACCTCCCCGAAGCGACACCAGTTGCTTAAAGCTATATCGGAGCCCCACCACAAAGTCGTTTCGCTGATAGGTATGCGAAGTGAAATTCGCCGCCAGCGTAACGGTATGCGACGCATTGGCCAGCACATCATGCGACCCCGAGATGTGCACCAACGAAGGCAAGTCAAACTTGGCCGAGCGGGGCTCAAGGGTCAACACTACATCAGACCCTTCAAAAGTTCCCCGATCGCCCAGTCCATCGCCGGTAAATCGCATGGGCGTTCCCACATTCCGCAGAGATACGCCGAAACGCGTGCGTTTATTCAGGGAGGTATAGCGCACCCCCGCATCCACAGCGGCTCCCATCGCGCTCACATCGGGCAGCGACTCCGATATCAAACGCACCAACACCCCGCCGGCGATGGTGCTCGAAAAGCGATGGGAATAGGCCAGCCCCAGATTAATGAACTGTGGGCTATACGTTCCCAGGCCGCCCTCCGGTTGTTCCGCCGTGGTAATCATAATTTCGCCGAAATCAATTTGCATCAGGCTGATACCGAGGGCATTGTCGCCTTCCTCGCCGAGATGCTGAACCAGCCCGAAAGCGTTGATGTAAATATCGGTGCCTTTCAGCCACGTGGTCCGAGAAAAGCTAAGCTGCGTATTGGCCCCGAATACGATAGCCCCGGGATTAAAACGCATGGCTTCCACGCCGCTGATGCCGGCGGCATCGGCGGCATGCCATCCGGCGCTCCGAGCCCACGGATTAATCAGCAGCTCGGTGGCACCGGCCTGACCACGTCGTTTTTCATTGCCGGCCCATAGGGCGGCCGTTATTCCAATGCCGACAAAAGCAATGAGCAGTATCCGTTTCATCAGAGGAGGATTTTAGAAGTTACGAATTTCGGTCGGCCGCATGATGCCCACCCATTTGAGAGTTTTCCGTCCTAAGGAAGCCGCATCCACGTGAATCAGGTAAATCCCGCTCACGATCGGCACGCCGTGTTCGTTGGTCAGATCCCAGTCGATATAGGTGGGCGCATCACTACCGGCATCCCGGCTGATCGTGCGCACTAATGTGCCGTTCAGGGTATAAATGGAAATCTTCACCTTCGGCGGAAGGTTGGTAATCCGAACGCGGCTGTCAAGGAAATTCTGCTCATACTTTGAATGAGCATAATACGGGTTGGGCACCACGTTGACCAGTTCCAGACCGGCCTGTTTGCCCGAATCCGTGACATTGGCCGCCAGGTCATCCGTCGAGAAACGATACACGATGGCGCCGTCGCCGTTGGGATCCGGCTTAAAGGTCTGATACGGCTGGCGCACCACCACCCGAATCCGAACTTCATTGGGAATTAAGCCCTCCTTCAACGACTTAAGCTGGAACCCTTCCCGTAACAGCGGCATCATCACATAAGCGGCCGACAGCCACATTTTCTGATATTGCGGGCGGGCGGCATTGGGGTCTTTTTCCAGCACCGACCGATACTGTTCACCCCCGTCATACGGATACCGCGCCCCCTGATATCCCCGATTGTTCATAATATACACCACATGACGTCCCCCCCACGGATACTTGACGTCATCGTAATAGTTCCCCCCGTCGGCTATCAGGAAGGAGGTCGGGTTCCAGACCATGTCATTACCATTTTCGCTGGCAAAGCGGGAGTCTTCACCAAAGATGATATTCATCCGCTCACCTGTTTCGAGGTTGACGGCATAGCCGGGGAACCATGAGTATCCCTGTGAGGAATTGTCATAGATAGGATTCCCGTCGGCATCCACCGCATTCGGATCCGACCACGACGCATGCTTGCGAAGCTGAAACTTCTTCGCCCCTCCTTCCGTCAGGGCGGGGTCTTCACCCATTTCAATAACAGGACATTTAGTCCATTTCGTCTTATCCGGCGTCAGTACCAACTCAATACTGGGCAGCCACTCCAACTTCGTTGCCGAATGACTCAGCTTCCCATATACCGGCCCCAATGTGCGGGCCCCCATATGTTCTGCATCCCGAGCCACCACCGCATACGGAGCGATGATGCCGCCTGCCAGTTTCTCATACGCTTGATTAGGGTCTAAGGGGACACTCCCGGCATAGGCATCATTAATCCCGGGATAGCCGCCGGAATAGTTCACCTTCCCACTGCGAATCCAGTTCATCGGATAAGGGGGAGCTCCAGCTCCACCGGGATCAAAGTCCACATCCGGGACCTTCGTGAGCCACGGATTATCCGGGTCTTCAAACTCGATGGACGATTCCACCACGCCGCCGTCTTCACTCCCCGGCGTCGGCGGTTCCGCACGGCTGAGGAAAAACGCGAGCCCCCATTTTTCAAAAACCTGCTCGTGTTCGGCGTTATAGGTCGTATCGAATGGAACCACTTCGTTGGTGGACAGATTCACCAACTCGGCCCGTGCATTCGAGCCGGGTTCTTTGTAATACGTGGCCGTATTCAGCGTGCTATCGACGACGCGAAACTCAAAATTACCCGCCGGCACCCGCACCGGATCAAACACATAAATAGACAGCGGCCCGCCTCCACGTTTGTAGGAGAGATTAGTGGCAATGCCGTTTTGCAACGCCTCAGCGATGGATTCCGGCGTCAGTTGCAGGGGATAGCCCTGATTGCCCATACCGCTGATTCGCTGAATCGGGGGTTGGTCGCCATAATTGGACCGCGTCACCAGCCCGTCATGGGCATAGCTCTTATGTGGCATGCCCATGTATATTTTGATGTTTTTCCGCCCCCGCAGATAGCGGCGGCGCTCCGTGGTTTTTTCGGCCACGGCATAGGCCACCACCGTAAAGTAATAGGGCCAGTGATTGACCAGCAAACTTTTGCCCGGCGTAAAGAGGTCTTTCTGAATGCGGAAGGTATGCCGGATACCCGCATCGGATCCTTCCACCATCAGCTTGGGCACATCCATGCCGATGCTGGCGTCAAATTCCCGATTCACCACCTTCGTAATGCCGTTTTTCACATCGACCACCGCCACCAGGCGCGCCTTATCGGGGTCTTCCAGATCGGCCGTGGTCACCTCATCATCTCGAAGCTGGAAAATCTGGTAGCCTTCAAAGATATAGCGCACACTGTCACCGTCTTCATTCAGACCGGTATTGTCATACGCTTCCGTTTCGGCCGTATTCACCAGTGTCAACACCAATTCCCGATCCAGTTCTGTGATCACCACATCCGGGGTACGGGGGCCTTCCACCAATTTAAAGTCGGCATCATAAAGGCGCTGGGCCTTGTCATCGGCGGCCAGCAGCAGGTCCCAGCTGCCCATGTTGCCGCCCGAGGAGGCCCGGGCCCATACCACCCCGATCGTGGTTTCATTCACAGCGCCCGGTTGCAGCGTAAACGGCCCCGCTGATTGGAGGAAACGGCGATCCGCCGGCGTATTCCCCGCCGTTACTTCCGACCACCCTCCCGGATCGCGCGGGTCAGACGGGAACATATAGTTCGTACACGGGGTAGGTTCATTAAAGCCATCACCGCCATACCTCAAACAGTCCCCGTTTTTCCACATTCCACGAAGGTAGTTGTAAAAGTGCTGAGCTTCTGTGGGATCCCCCTGATCACTTGCCACATCGTTGTTATAATAAACGAACTTGCTCATGATAATTTGCTCTCCGGGTTCATCCACCGTTCCATCTTTATCGTTGTCAATGCCGTCATTGGGGTCGGCCAACGGCCCTTCAAAAAAGTCCACCCCCACCGCCGGCGGATTCGGGCCATATACTTCGTCATTATCATCGCCGTTATAACATATTCCCAGACCTCGAATCGTATCGCACCCCACATAGTCATCCAGGTGATTACCCAGATCCGGGTCTACCCACTGCCCGATGTACGCTTTTTCCAACACTGATGTGGCCCTGTTTACAATGGTATATTTATAGAACGTCATGTTGTTGATATCCCCTGTGGTGGCAAACGCAAACGCCATGGCCCTGATTTCCACGCCCACCGGGTCACCGCCGGTTTCGGTGTGGATGTTTCCCTTGTCATTATAAATAAACCACAAGGCTTGATCCCCCAGGATATCCGGATAGTCACCGGCGGAAGGATTATAAGAGCCGTCCCCGTCCACGTCCACAAAGGGCGCCAGATAATAGGAATGGTTTTTATCCGAGAACACTGGATGGGCCGGCCAGTCTGAAATGGTGGCCGAAGGAGTTCCCGTGTTCAGAAACTCCTCAATTTCTCCTGCATCGATCTTCCATATTTTGTCATAAGCCGCACACACATCGGCATCTGTGGAGACGGTCACCGTATCCAGCGGCCCAGGCCAGAAGTCGGTCATCCCGCCTGGTTGCCGATATGTCATCGCCGCCACATGCAAGTTTCCCCCTTGGTCAAGCCCACCAAACCATAATGCACCTGCAAACAGGGAATGTTTCCCACTCCCTTTCGGAATCTCATACTGTGCATTACCTACCAGATCCCACCACATATCGCCGCCATTCATAATGGCCGCCCGTACATTATTAATGTCCAGATAAACCGTTGCCGTAGGTGTCGCGCATCCCGTCTCCGTCACGGGTCTTGCACGCTCTTTTTTGACTGCAGCGCCGATACTTTTTGCTGCTTTCAGTGGAGTGAACAGAAAGCCACTCCACACAAACAGCACAGCAATATGCATTGCACGCTTCATAGAACTCTTCATGGCGTTAGGTTTTAAAAGTTAAAGATCAGCCCCAGCCGCACCAGGCGAGGATTTGAGTAATTGTCTGGATTGTTCACCTTGATGCTGTACTGGTCAATGTAGGCCTGCGGGTCGTATTGTGTTTGAGCCCTCCGCATTCCTTCCTGGGAGGCCAGCCATCCATCATCATCCGGCCGTCCCGTGTAGCGATATACGCTGATGATATTCTTGGTGTTCAGCAAGTTCTGCACCCACACATACAGGTTGAGGCCGGCCGGCCGGCGAGCCGCGCCTTCCTTTTTCTTGCCAAACACCAGCGGGATATCCCTATCCACCCGCATATCCACATTAAATTGCCAGGGCTTACGGGCACCATTCACACTTCCCTTCAAAACCGGGTCCTGACGGACTCCCAGTGCCACCGCCTGCGTCACATTCAACTGCTTGGAATAAGGGGTGCCCGATTTGGCGCTGACAATAAAGTTGACGCCTGTGCCTTCGAGGATTTTCCGTCCGCTCTTGGTGACCGGTCCGGTATATGCCGGTCCCAGACCGTAGCGGTAATCCAGCATCAGGTTAATCACATGGCGGCGGTCAAAGTCCAGCGGGAACGGCACGCGCAGGTTCGGTTGCCCCAGATCAATGAGGCGGGCGGCCGTATTGGCATTAGAGCCCGTCCCTTCCGCAAACTGCAACGTATAAGACAGCTGGGCCTGAACCGGCAACGCCATCGTCCGGCGCAGATCGTAGGTAAAAGTCATTCCTTTTACTGTGGCAAAGTCGAGGTTGCCGTAAGTGGTATAACTGACCGGATAAGCATAATTCACACGAGTAATCTGCACCATATCCCGCACCTCGCCATAGTACGCCGTCAGGGTCAAGGCGGAATTTTTACTCAGGCGCTGCTTAAACCCGATTTCATAGTTAATCCGCCGCTCCGGCTTTAAGGCCGGATTATTTACCGTCCCGATGGGACGTTCCCTCAGGTAGTAGAACTCATCGATGGTGGCGTGCACGCCGTCGCGGGGGCGCTGCGTCAACACATCATAGTTGGCAAAGAAGGTGGCGTCTTCGGAAATCGGGAACGAGAAGGCAATCCGCGGCTGGATATTCACCTGCGGCTCATAGTCTTTGAACGACTCAGCGGTAACTTCTTCTTTATCCGGGTTTTTCAGGTATGGTGCGATTTTCCCGGTGGCTGTTTGCGCCGCCAACACGCCGGGGTCCGCCAGACGGGTGCCGTTGGCATCATACCATTCATCGCCCTTCCGATATCCCAGGATACGGGTAGGGTTCTTGGGTTTATCCACATACACCACATAGTCAGACCCCACCGAAGCCGGATGCTGAACCGGCTGCCCGTTAATCTGCGTCACCTCACCGGCCGTATAGGTCGGGTAAAGCACATAGGGGTCTTTCAGCACCGGCTGATTGGCGTCAAAGCGATCGACCCGCAAGCCCAGCCGGAAGATCAGCCCTTTTTCTTTCAACACAATTTTATCCTGAATATACCCCGCCATATAAATCGGATTAAAGGGCGCTATCAAGCGACGCGTCGAATCTTGCAGGAAGTCATTCAGCGAAGGGGTCTGGGTAAGCTTTCTTCCCAGATAATCGAATCCGTAATAAAATACACGGGAGTTCTGTAGCAACTCATCCGCCGAGAAGAAATCCAGCTGGTAGACACTGGGATCATAGCGGTGCACATTTACAAAAGAACGGTCGGTAATGGGCCGGCCGTACACGTCCGTGTAGCCGTTATTTTTCAGGAACGCCCGGAAATTTTTGTCAAACGTCGTCTGATTGGGGCCGATCAGACGCGGGTAGTTAACCGTATCCAGGAACACGCCGTTTTCATCATACACCGGCTGGCGCTGGTTTTTATCCAATTCGGTGATGTGTCGGTTCATGAGTTGCTCCATCAACGGCCACAAAGAGGCGGCGTTCAATGCATACGAACGCTGCGTTTGTTGTTCATATTCCACCCCGAACGACACGGCATGCATCCCCACATCCGCCGAGGCGCTGGCGGTCACGCGAACCTGGTCTTCTTCATACTTCACATACCATGAGTAAGGTGTCCCCACATCCCGCCAGAGACTATATACCAGCGACGGCGCTTCCCCATTCACCAACCCGCCCTCTGCACGAATCTGCTGCAGATTAAAGACCTTTTCGCCCAGTTTTTCTTTCCGTGCAAAAAAGCCTTTGGTATAGTTGGCCGCCACCGGGTTATAGTCCGACGGCGTAAACGTGACCAGCGTATCAATATAGCCGATCAGCAACCATGCATTTTTCAGCTGGCCGTCCACCGAGTCCTGTCCCTGCACATAAAATGGTGCTTCATAGCGTTCGAATTTCCCGTAGTGGCCGTACGTGAAAAAGTTCGTTCCCAGTTTCGGGCGCTGACGGTAGTTATACAACTTATTATAATCGGCCTGAATGCTGTAATAGACGTTGCGCAACAGGCCGCCTTCTTCCGCGCCCATGAAGCGCTGCGAAATTCGGGCATAGCCCCGATAGGTGTTATAGATTGTGCGGGGATAGTTTTTATAATTAAATAAGGAGTAGCTGTAAAAATCATTGGGGATATTTCGGAAGCCCACCTGGCCGCCGAGGACGACATTAAAGCCGCGAATGGGCTGCCATTCGATTTTCGGAGATATCTGATAGGAAAGCTGATTGGTGTTGGGGCGCGTTTTGACGTGCTCCATATCTTCTTTCCGCACAAAGTTGGCGGCGCTCACAAACCCGCCGCCGTTCGGATTGGGGCGAACGGGGTCGGCTTCCAGATCGGCCAAGACATCATCCTTAATCTTCCAGATGCCGATTGCCGACGGATCGTTATCTTTTAAATAGGTGTAGGTGCCAGCCACAAAAAAGCCCAGCGAGGTCATTTCCGAGTCGGTCCCTGCATATCGTTTCAATATCGGCCCGGAGATATTGCCTTCCACAGTATTATATCCATACGGATCCGTCACCTGCGAGCTGATGGCTTCCAGCGAACCATAGAAGCGCTCGGAGGGGCCTTTCGTCACGATGCTGATAATCCCGCCGAGGGCATCGCCATACTGCGCCGGCACGCCGCCGGTAATCACGGTCAGCTGTTCGATGGCATTTTGCGGCACGCCCAGCAGCCCCCGCACCTTCACACCATCGACGTAATAAATGGTGCCGTTGCTTCGCTGCCCCTTAATCACAGGTGTTCCGCCGTCGCTTTGCACACCGGCGGCCAGCCCCACCAGCGTGTTGACGCTTCGCGTGGGTGCTTTGCGGATTTCCTTGGCGGTTAACGCGCCGCCCGTGGTGTTGTTGTCTTGTTCAATCAGGGGCTTGGAATATTCCACCACCTCCACTTCTTCCAGCTCGATCCCCGCCGCCATCGGCAGGTCCTGGAAGGTCACCTTCCCCGAATACACCACCACATTTTTAATCAGCTTATCCTTATAGCCCACATACGTGGCATGCATGTCATAGGTTCCCGGCGGCACAGGCTTGATCACAAAGTTGCCCTTCATGTCGGAAGTAGCGCCCCCCTTCTGGATACCGTTCTGGAGAATGACGATGTTGGCAAATTCCAGTGGTGCGCCCGAGGCCTTATCAAAGATTTTCCCCCGAATCTCACCGTACTGCGTCTGGGCCCATAGGAAAGAAAGGCTTAACGTCAGCGCCGCCATCAGCGTAGCCGTGCGCAAAAAGTGTAACTTTTTCATAGCCTGCTCGTTAAAAAGGTGGCTTCAAATATACGGACAAATCCCAAATTGGGATGTGAATTGTAGAAAATATCCCCACAAAGCGGGACATATTGCCTGCGGCCGTTCTGTGACATTTTTTTGAAAACTGTAACATTGTGCGGGGCTTTTCCTTTTTATTTATGGTAGAAGCCAAAGCGTATTTTTGAAAAATCCAAAATCGACCCGTGAGATGAAAAAGCCTGCCCTCCTTGTGCCCTTTTTCATACTGCTTTTTTCCGTGGGGCTTTCTTCCTGCGGCAAGAAATGCACAGAAGGCTCGTGCAAAAACGGCGGTGTGTGCGTAGATGGAGAATGCCAGTGTCCGCCCGGCTTTACCGGCGCTGACTGCGGCGACGAAATCACGCCGAAGACCATCATTCCCCGGAAAGTGAAGGTGACCAAAGTGGCGCGCACCGCTGCATCCGGACGGGAATATGATGCGGCCGAATATCCGGACGTATATGTGCTCATCAAAGAGGGGACCAAGGTATGGGTCTATACGTCCACTGCGCTGAATCTTCAGCCGGGCCAGACGGCCGAATTTGACGTGGACTTTCTGGAGACCACGGGCCCCTATTTCTACCCGTCGGGAGAATATACCGTGGAGCTGTGGGACAACGACCAGATCAGCGGCGGGCAGGATGAGCTGATGGGCACGGGCGATTTTCGGGCCTGGACGCCCGGCAACGGCTTTCCCGAATGGATCACCGTCCCCGTCGATAACGGACGACAAGAAGTGCAAATTAAAATGGAATACCGATGGAAGTAAAACATTCGACCCGCGCTGCGCTGACCCGGGCCCGACATGGTAAGATACTGTGCGGCGTTGCCCAGGGCATCGCCGATCATTTCGACATCGACGCCTTGCTGGTGCGCATCATTTTCATTGCGCTGTTTTTTCTGCACGGAGTGGGGCTGCTGGTCTATTTCATCTTATGTCTGGTGCTTCCTTCGGCGCCGGTGGTGATGATGACGGAGGCGACATCCGACATGGGGAGTATGCCACAGGAAGAAGCAGAGGCCGCCGCGGCAACGCCGCCCTCTCCCTCACACCGTCCTCCGCAATCGGATGCCAGCATCTGGGTCATGGGCATTATGCTCATCGTGCTGGGCTTTTTATTCCTGGCGAATAATCTATTCCCCGGCTTCCGCCTTTCGCTGTATTGGCCCTGGCTTTTCATTGCCATCGGGTTGGGGATTTTGCTCTCGGTGTATCTCAACACGCCGCCTTCCACGCAAAACGAAGAAGAATGAAAGACCGACGCATTTTTTGGGGATGGCTGTTCATCATCGTGGGTCTGTTGTGGTGGGCCGCCAATATGAAATGGATTAAGCTTCCGTGGGAACGGATCGAAGATCTCTGGCCGGTGATTCTTATCGGCGGCGGGATTTTGACCCTTCCGACTTCCCGTCCGGTTAAGCTGGCCATCGGCCTGCTGTGTTTGGCCGGCATTGCTTTCATGCTTTACACGGCGTCGCAATATCAGCCCGCCGAGGTCGTTCCATGGCAGTGGGAATAAAAAAACAAACGGGAAGGAAAGCATATGCTTTCCTTCCCGTTTTGATGGATTCGTGACTTTGCCCTACCGGCCTCGACTGAGCCCGCTGATGACGAAAGCGAGCCCAAAATAAATCAACACCACGCCAGTGGTGACAACCCAGAAGAGGGTATGAAATGAAGATGATTTGAGCATCGCCGCTTTGGCCATGGCTTCTTCGGAACGGGGCCATTCCGCCGCCACGGCATCCTGTTCGCCGGCGGATGACGCCGCCGCTGTTGCAGCCTCTTCGTGCTGTTTCAGAAAGGCCAGCAGATCGGCCATTTGCGCATCCGTCAGGTCTTGCGGCGGCATCGGGACCTTAAATTCTTCGAAAACTTTCTTTGCTTCTTCATCACCCTCCTGAATCAGCGCCTGGGAGTTGCGGATAAATTTTACGAGCCATGCTTCGGAACGGCGGGCCGTCACGCCTTGCAAATCCGGACCAACCAGACGGCCCTTACCGATGGTATGGCATGCCGTGCAGCGCTGCTGGAAGATTTGTTCGCCCACTGTTGCATCGGCAGCCCATCCTGTGGAATTGAACAACAGCATGACCGCCAGAAAAAGCGATAAGGATATGCTTTGACTCATGACATCATTCTTTTTAGATCAGTTTTCGGGTTGCTTTCACCAATTTTTCCATGGCCTGGGGATCGTTGGAGTCGAAAAAGCCGCGCATCCGCCCCTGCTGGTCCAGCAGGATAATCAGGCCCGAGTGGATGAAGTTCATCCCACTGTCCACCTCACTGATAGCCGTTTTGAAAACGTTTCGGGCCAGTAGATGGGTTCTTTTGTCGGGAGAGGTATAAAGATACCAATGGGGAAACTTGTCGATGCCCATTTGTGCGGCATATTCTTGAAGGCGGGCCACCGAATCCCGCCGATAGTCCACGCTCACCGAAGCCATGCGCACGCCCTTTGCCCCCTCCAGCCTGGGGGCCACCATCGTTTTCAGGTTGTGCATCATGGGCGGACAGATATTCACGCAGTGCGTAAAAAAGAAATTCACCAACACCACCTGCCCCTTCCATGTTTGACCGATGGCCTCCAATTCGCCATGCTGATTATATAGCTTGACATCCTTCAGGTCGGTGGCTTCATACAGCGGTTCACTGAACACCGGCAACGGCGTAGCCCATCGCTCATATAACGTATAGGCTCCAAACACCACAAAGGGAACGAGCAACGCCGCTACCAGATATTTCAGCTTCGGTGCTTGCGGGCGTGGGGTCATCTCTATTTATCCATTTGCACCACCGGCACGGGGTTATCGGGCTTGAACGGCGGGGCGTCTTTTGCACTGTTGTCGATGGCTTGTTTAATAGGTAGGACGTAGGCTACTGCAATAAGAATCAAAGAGACGACCACCCAAACTTTGAGCTTATCCACCCATCCGGGCTTCTCGTCATGGAGTGTTTCGCCTGTGGGGAACTCGAAGGTTGTTTCCGGGTCGGCCACTTTTTGTCCGGCCAGCGTCCGGAAAAAGACAAAGAAATAGATGAGCGCGGTGGTAAAGAGCAGAATGCCGCCGATAGCCACCATATGGGATGGGAGCACCCATTCAGGCATAAACAGGGGGGAATCGGGATTCAAATAGGTCAGCCCCATATTCGTCCGGCGAGGGGCTTCGAGGATCCCCTCCCATTTCTGCCCCAACGACATGAAATGCATGCTAAAGAACCACAGCCACGGCACGGCCACAGCCAGTCCCTTGTGTTGGACAGTTTTGCCCGTCAGTTTTGCCACCATGTAAAGCGTCATTCCCCATATGGCCAATAACACCGGTCCGCCGACCGTCAGGTGAAAGTGCCCGGGAATCCAGCTGGTATTGTGGACCACCTTATTGATATTATAGGAAGCGTTGATCACGCCGCCGATACCTCCCAGGATAAAGATGATCAGTCCTACGATGAGGTATGAGAAAAGCCATTGTTCTCGGGAAAAGAACGGCTGATTAAACATCCATCCGACCAGCCCCCGGCTGCCGCGCCGGCGCGCGCCATGTTCAAGCGTAGCAGCCACCGTGAAGGCCGTTATCAAGCTCGGAATGGCCACCATGAAGGTAAAGATGCCATGAAGCAACTTGAACTCTCGGCTGTATCCCGGTTCGGTGTATTGGTGATGGAGCCCCACTGGAATAGAAAAAAGCACAAAAAGGAAAAACACCAACCGTCCGGCAAAGTCGGAATAAAGTTTACCACCGGCCAGCTTGGGCAGCATGACGTAATACATCACATATGCCGGCAGCAGCCAGAAATAGACCAGTGGATGACCAAAGAACCAGAACAGCACACGCGACAGCGAGACATTAATGTGGGGCGTCAGCCCTAACGACTGCGGCAGCTGGAGCAGCAACACATCCAGCGCCACCGGTACCGTGGCGATAAACCAGATAATAAAGGTGGCAAACATTCCCAACACCGCCAACGGTTTTTTCTCGCCGGGATGTTCTTTGACCCATGCCCGCAGGGGGGCAAACCAGTTAAAGAATGCCACCCACGAGCCGACCACCAGCAGCGTCACGCCGACATAAAACGTCCAGTGCGCAATCATGGGTGCATAAAAGGTGTAAAGCACCGACCCTCGGCCCGTGAAGATGGCAAAAGCCGCCAACAACACCCCTACCAGCATCAGCCAGAACGACAGCCAGTTAACGGTGCTGTTGAGTTTTTTCTTCAAGTAATATTCCATGATGGCGTTTCCGAAAGCGACGGCGAAGAAGGTGGTCAACACGACTGCATTCACCACGCCGTGCAGCGTCAGTCCTTGATAATAATCAAAGCCGAAGGCGGTATCCCGAATCACGCCGGCCCGCATCAATGTTTGCAGCAGGCCCTGCCATACGCCCAGGATCAACAGGACGATGGGGATCACCAGTTCCAGAAGAACGATCTTACGGTTGGCTTGACTCAGCATAGGTCTGATTATTTAACGATGATGACGCCGGCCATATCCTGATGTCCCACGCCGCAATATTCATGACACACGATGCGATAGGTGCCCGGCTTGTCGAAGCGGTAGGTGATTTTGTTCAGTGCGCCGTAAACGGCCATCATGTTCACGGTGGTGTTTTCGATCAGGAAGCCGTGGACCACGTCTTTTGACGTCAGAAAGATGTCCACCTCCGCCCCTCGGGGAATTTCCACCACCCGCGGCTCAAAGGCCCACATTTTAGCAATATACTTAATTTGATAGGTCTTCTCATCAAGCTGGGTCACTTCCCCTTTGTCATAGGCGAGGGCGTCTCCCGGAAGGCATTCGGGCAAGTCGTCCCCCATCACCTTAGAACTGTAAAGAATAGCTCCCAGAAAAATGGCCATAAGCACAATGCCCGTATAAAGCACGCGTTTTTCGTATTTATCCATGAGTGCAGCTTTTAGCGGTTGAATGCGTTGAGCCTCATATCACGCACGCATCAGGGCCAAAATGTAAAAGAACCCCCAGATGACCACCATCAACACCAACAACATAAAAAAGAAAAAGACGGCCCCTTTGGGCTGAAAGTCTTCATGCGAAAGTCCGGGGTCGGTATTCATCCGAGCTACCTTTTAGCGCGCTCAAAGATACAACTCCCCATTACCAATAGGTCAAGAAAGGCTGAGATTTAGATGTCATCCAAATTCATACCCGGCTTTCCCCATTTCCAAAACCGGATAAAAAACGCTGATAGATATCCCATTTTTGCAATGTGGGTTGTCTTCGATTCGTTTTGTTTGCGCTCCTGTGGAGCCTCACACACCCATGGCTGCTGCTTGGTCAGCCTTACCTGCAAAGCATCAAGATTCGCGGTCTTCCGCCGGATATGCAGGCACGGTTGGTGGGCTCATTGTTGCCCGCGCCGTCCCCGATGAGTCGCATTCTATGGTGGCGATTGCGGCCCGCCCGTTGCGAAGACTCGCTCCGGCGGGGCTTCTGCCGGATGTGGAAGCGGCCGCCCACGCTTTACGATTCCGCAGCATGGGCCGGGATGGACGAGACCATCCGCCAGTGGCTGCTTTATCACGGCTATCGCCGCGCCGCTGTCTTGCACTGGACGCGGTTTCAAGACCGGCGCGCCGTTGTCGCCATCCACATCCAGCCCGGCCCGCGGGACACCATCGCCGCATTCCGCATCACCGTCGAAGATTCTTTTCTCCGGCCACTGGTCGAGACTTATTTTGCTCAACATCCGGTCATCGGCCAACCGCTGGACGCCGACAGCCTCGACCGATGGCGATATTCCCTTGCACAGTTTCTGACCCGGCACCAGATATGGAATTTTTCCCCGCAGAACGTCAACTGGCTTATCGATACCACAGGAAGTGCCTTGTCGCTGACCGCCAATATTACCGGGGGGCCTTTCTTCCAACGACATATCGACTCGGTGTTGTTAGCCGTTAAGCCCCGCTTTCCTGTGGCTGCGTTCGACACCTTACGACATCACACCCTGAGGGTAGTCCATCCGCCCCGCCTCATTCCCGGGCC
>JALVCQ010000004.1 GCA_027009805.1 Bacteroidota bacterium | reverse complement strand
CGACGCGCCGTTGTAATGAGTCCAGCACGGTGTTTATTCTTTATTTCGGGTGTCGATCCAGATGGTGACGGGCCCGTCGTTGATCAGGCTCACCAGCATGTGGGCGCCGAAGACGCCTTCGGCCACGGGCTGGCGGGTTTTCTCCTGCAAGGTTTCAATGAATCGGCGATAGAGCCTGCGGGCCTGTTCGGGCGGGGCCGCCCGCACAAAAGAGGGGCGAAAACCTTTCTTCGTGTGGGCGTGCAGGGTAAACTGACTGACCACCAACAGCCCGCCGCCCACGTCCTCGACGGAACGGTTCATCTTGCCTTCGGCATCGGAAAAGATGCGCAGGCCCACCACTTTATGGGCCGCCCATTGAAGATCGGCGGGGCCATCCGCCGCCTCAAAGCCCACCAACAGCAGCAAGCCCTGCCCGATGGCGCCCACCGTGCGGCCTTCCACCTCCACCGAAGCCCGTTGCACACGCTGAATGAGAAGACGCATCAATAGGGATTAGCAAGGATGCGAAGATAGCTCTCGTAGCGCTCGGGGGCGATTTTTCCTTCCGCCGCGGCCGCCCTGACGGCGCAGCCGGGCTCGGTGTTGTGCAGGCAGTTGTTAAAGCGGCAATGCGGGATGTAGGGGCGCATCTCGGGAAAGAAATGGGATATCTCATACGGTTCGAAGCCCACCAGGCCGAAGTCCCGGATGCCGGGCGTGTCGATGATGCGGGTGTGGGCGTCATAGTCATACATCCGGACGCGGGTGGTGGTGTGACGCCCTTTGCCGGTGTAGTGCGAAATATCCTGCGTGGGCAGGTCGAGCCCCGGGATTAAAGCGTTCAGGATGGTGGTTTTTCCTGCGCCCGACTGTCCGACGATGAGGTTCGTCCGGCCGGCAATGGCTTCCCGAAGGCTTTCGAGGCCGTCGTTTCGGATGGCGGCTGTTTCCAGCACCGGATAGCCCAGCGACGCATACAACCGCCGCCATTGCTCTTTTCGTGCAAGCAGCGGCCCTTCATAGAGGTCGGTTTTGTTGATGACGATGAACGGCTCGATGTGGTAGGCCTCGGCGGTCACCAGCAGCCGATCGACAAAACGGGGCGAAGTGGGCGGGGCGGTGAGGGTGAAGAGGATAAAGAGCCGGTCGATGTTGGCGGCGATGATCTGATACCGTTTCGACAGTTTGTTGGCCCGCCGCACCAGAAAGGTTTTTCGGGGCTCGATCTGCTGAATGACGGCGGGGCGGCGTTTTTCCGCCGGTGAGAAATGCACCACATCACCCACCGCCACCGGGTTGGTGGTCTGAAACCGATGCAGGCGGAATTTTCCTCGGACCACGGCCCGGTGCATCTGCCCGGCCTCGTCTTTGACCAGACAACGGGGACCTATCGCCTCATAGACGGTCCCCTTCAACGGCCGCGGCGTTTAGACGTCGAGATTGGCATAGGTGGCATGCTGCTCGATAAACTCGCGCCGCGCCGGCACGTCGGAACCCATCAACATGCTGAAGACGCGGTCGGCTTCGGCGGCGTTTTCGACGGTGACCCGCTTCAGGATTCGCCGGTCGGGGTCCATCGTGGTGCTCCACAGCTGCTCGGCGTTCATCTCACCCAGCCCTTTATAGCGCTGCACGTTGATTTTTTTCGGGTCCACGCCTTCGCTTTTGAGTTGTTCGAGCACCCGGTCGCGTTCGTCATCGCTGTATGCGTAAATCTCTTTTTTGCCGTGTTTGATGAGATACAGCGGCGGGATGGCGATATAGACGTGGCCGCGTTCGATCAGTTCGGGCATGCGGCGAAAGAAGAAGGTCAGCAGCAAGGTGCGGATGTGGCTTCCGTCCACGTCGGCATCCGTCATGATGATGATCTTATGGTAGCGCAGTTTTTCGATATTCAGGCCGTCGGAATTGGGCGAGATGTGGACGCCCAGCGCCGTGAAGAGGTTCTGGATTTCTTCGTTGGCGAAGATTTTATGGGTCTTTGCCTTTTCGACGTTGAGGATTTTTCCTTTCAGGGGCAGGATGGCCTGAAAACGGCGGTCTCGTCCTTGCTTGGCGGTTCCGCCGGCCGATTCGCCCTCGACGATATAGATTTCGCATTCGTGGGGGTCCCGCGACGAGCAGTCGGCCAGTTTTCCGGGCAGCGAACCGCTCTGAAAGGCGCTTTTCCGCTGCACCATTTCACGGGCTTTCTTGGCGGCCACGCGTCCTTCGGCGGCCCGCAACACCTTTTCGAAGAGCACCCGCGCTTCCCGGGGATGTTCTTCCAGATAGTAAGAGAGTTTTTCGGACGCCAATGACTCCACGGCACCGCTCACCTCGGTGTTGCCCAGCTTGGTCTTGGTTTGCCCTTCAAAGAGAGGCTCCATCACCTTCACCGAGACCACGGCGGTGAGCCCTTCCCGAAAGTCTTCGCCCGTGATGTCGATTTTCACGCCCTTGGTCAGGCCCTGCTTGTCGAAGTAGGATTTCATCGTCCGCGTCAGCGCCCGCCGAAAGCCGGTCACGTGCGTGCCGCCTTCGATGGTGTTGATGTTGTTCACGTAAGAATGGATGTGTTCTTGCGTCCCGTCGGTATATTCAAAAGCGATTTGAATGGGGATGCCCTGCTGTTCCCCTTCCATATAGATGGGTTCGGGGATGAGGGGCTCGCGGTTGATGTCGATGTAGCGGACAAACTCTTTCAGCCCGCCTTCCGAATGAAAGGCGTCTTTGCGGGGCTTGCCGTTTTCGTCTTTTTCCCGCTCATCGATGAGCTCGAGGGTCACACCTTTATTCAAGAAAGCCAGCTCGCGCAATCGGGCCGCCACGGTGTCATACTTAAACTCGGTGGTGTGAAAGATGTCGGCGTCGGGTTTGAAGGTCACCGTGGTGCCGCGTTTGCGGGTGTTTCCGATTTCCTGCACGGGCGTGACGGGTTTGCCGCGGCGGTATTCCTGCTGATAGATTCTGCCGTCTCGATAGACGGTGGCTTTGAGCCACTCGGAAAGGGCGTTGACCACGGATACGCCCACGCCGTGCAGCCCGCCGGAGACTTTGTAAGAGTTTTTGTCGAATTTCCCGCCGGCGTGAAGGACGGTCATCACCACCTCTAAGGCGCTGCGTTTTTCCTTCGGGTGCATATCGACGGGGATGCCGCGGCCGTTGTCGGAGACGGTGACCGACCCGTCGGGATGCAGCACCACCCGGATCTTGTCGCAATAGCCGGCCATTGCTTCGTCGATGGAGTTGTCCACCACTTCGTAAATCAGGTGATGCAGCCCGCGGGGCCCGACGTCGCCGATATACATGGCGGGCCGCTTGCGGACGGCTTCCAGCCCTTCGAGAATCTGAATGTTTTCCGCGCTATACTGCATGGGGTCGTTGGTTTGCGTCATGAATCGATTTTTTGAGAGAACGTTTGATGCAGTCGCCAAACTTGCGCAATGATACTGTTTTTCTCGTCATTGTGAATAATAAAGTCGGCCCGTTGGGCTTTCACTTTTTCCGGCCATTGGGCGGCTTCCCGTCGCTGAATCTCGTCCATCGAATAGCCGCGCGCCTTCTGCAGGCGCCGGTGGCGCAACTCGGGCGGGGCATCTACATAAATAACAGCATCCAGCGGGATTCGTTCCTTTGCTTCCGACTCAAAGATAAGGGCGGCTTCCATCAGCACATACGGCGTTTGTTGCCGGCCCGCCCATCGCAAAAAGTCGTCAAACACGGCCTTGTGGACGATGGTTTCCAACATCTTCCGTTTGTCGGGATCGTGAAAAATGATGCGGGCGATAGCGGCCCGATCGAGGTTTCCTTCGGCATCATACGCCGAGGGGCCGACCACCTGCCGGACGCGCCGCCGAACGGCGGGGTCTTCCACCATCAACCGGCGGGCCTGATCGTCAGCGTAATACACCGGCACATTCAGCACCTCAAACACCCGCGCCACGGTCGTTTTCCCGCTGCCGATGGGGCCGGTCAGACCGAACTTCCGCGGCCCTGTCAAAGCGTTGTCATCCACCGCCGCAAAAGTAGCAACCAACGAAAAGGCCGGAGAATATCCGACATATGACCCAAGGACCGCAAACACCAAATCAAGAAGTCACATTTTTGCACGACTGAACACACTCCCTGACCTGTAATTCATCCCATGTGGGAATACATCGAAGGTAAACTGGTATCGGCGCATCCCTCCCACCTGATCGTGGCTGCGGGCGGGTTCGGCTACTACGTTCAGAGCACCCTGCACACCTATGAGGCCCTGCGGGAAAAAACGCAGGTCCGGCTCTATCTGGCCCATCGCATCCGGGACGAACACATTCATTTATACGGCTTTGCTACGCCCGAGGAACGGGAATATTTCCGGCGCCTGCTGCGCATCTCGGGCGTGGGCACGGCCATGGCCCTTTCGATCTTATCGACCTACGCCACGGCGGAGTTGGAACAAATTATCCGCAACGGCGACCTCGATGCGTTAGTTCGGGTAAAGAAAATCGGCAAAAAGACAGCGGGTCGGATACTGGTGGACTTTCAGGAGATGCCCATTCGTTTTTCGGAAGCGCCCGACGGCAGCGTTCATTCCGACGCCGTTCAGGCACTGGAGATGCTCGGATTTTCGCGCAAAGAAGCCGCCCGGCTGGTGGAAAAAGCCCGCAAGGAATTGCCTGCTTCGACCTCTTCCGAGGCGCTCGTGACGCATATTCTCCGGAATGTATAATTGCCGTATGGTGCGGAGGCTTGCCTGGGTATATCTCCTCGGAATGGCGGGGTTGTGGAACGGAGGACGGACCTACGCCCAGCAAAAGTCCGGCTACGACACCGGCGTGGTCCAATATCAGGTGGTGACCGACACGGCGCTGGACAGCGTCTATATCCGCAAGACGTTTCAGGGACGGCCCTTGTGGGAAGGGCATGCCATGTCAATAGACTCTTACGTGACCTCCGCCGGCAAGGCGTGGATGCAGCGCTATCTGCACCGGCTCAGCATGCAAGACAATTACGTGCGGGAAGGCAACTTCCTCACCGACCTGGATTTTGGCGAGCTGTCGGTGGGCGATCTGCTGCGGCGCGGCCTGGTGGAAATCAAACCGCAGGGGTCCATCGAGCTGAAATTCTCGGTGGACGTGCGGCGCACCAAAAATCCGTTCTGGTCGATTCAGCAACAACGCCCGCCGCCGCAGTTTAAGCTGGACCCCAACATTCAGTTCAGCGTCAACGGCAAAATCGCCAACAAGCTGCGGCTGGGCATCAACTTCGACACCGAATCGCTGTTCCGCTTCGACGATCAGGTCAAAATCGCATGGGAAGGAAAAGAAGACGACATCATCAAGTCGTTTGAAGCGGGGAACATCAACCTCACCCTTCCCACCACGCTCATCACGGGCGCACAGAACCTATTCGGCTTCAAAAGCACGATGCAGTTCGGGAAGCTGTATGTGTCCACCGTCTTTTCGCAGCAGCAAAGCGAACGCAAGGAAATCACCCTGGAAGGGACCAGCCGCAAAGAGGAGTTCCGCATTCCGATTACCGATTATGACGACAACCGGCACTTTTTCCTGGCGCAATTCATGCACACGCATTACGACCAGTGGAACGCCACGCTGCCGGTGGTCAGTTCGCCGATCTACATTACCCGCATCGAGGTATGGGTGACGAACACACGCCAGACCACGCAGGACGTGCGCAACGTGATGGCGTTTATGGACCTGGGCGAGCCGCAACCTTACAACAGCACCCGCGGGGGCGGCTCATTGGTGCTTCCCAAAGGCGGCGCGCTGTTTCCGGACAATCAATCCAACACCCTCTACGACTTCCTCACCGGCAATCCGCAACTGCGCAATGCCAACTCGGTGACGCAGGCCCTGAGCGCATACGCCGCCCCACCCTACAACTTCCAGAACGGTCAGGACTACCTGAAAATAGAAAACGCCCGCAAGCTCAAACCCAACGAATACACCCTCAACCCCTATCTGGGCTATATTTCGCTGAGCCAGTCGCTTAATCCCAACGAGGCGCTGGCGGTGGCGTTTGAATACACCATCAACGGGCAGCGCTTTCAGGTGGGCGAGTTTTCCACCGACGTGCCGCCCAATCCCGACACGCCGTCGGTGCTGTTCCTCAAGCTGGTGAAAAACATCAACGTCCGGCCCGACCTGCCCACTTGGGACCTGATGATGAAAAATATCTATCCG
>JALVCQ010000003.1 GCA_027009805.1 Bacteroidota bacterium | reverse complement strand
GCTCAAAGACATCGTCAAAGAACTCCCCATCATCTTCGACAAATTCTACAGCGACGAAGCCAAACGCACCTGCGCCCACTGCGGCCACGTTATGGAGCCGATTTGAGATATACGGGAGAACTGAATTGATTATGAGGCAATATAAGCGTCCTCAATCCTTGAATGTGGTTGAAGGACTTCTCTCATAGGCATCAGTTTCTTGAATGCAAAGGGAACAAGAAGCGCTGTATAGTTTGTTAAAGAGCTAACCAGGGATGTGAACCGATGATGGAAGCGAAAGAAATTCCAATATGGCGGCCCATAGCGTTTCAGGACAATTGGCTGGAGGCCGATACGTCTGAGCTGGATGAATTGGTCGAAAGTTGGTATAAAAAAAGAGAAGAATTTGAAGAGGGAAGTAAGGAGTATAGGGAGTTTTTAGAAAGGCTGAAAAGACAACATGCTATTGAGACCGGTGTAATTGAAAGGCTATATGACTTAAATGAAGGAATTACAGAAACTTTCATCAAAGAAGGATTTGTAGAGAACTATATAAGCCATCAAGACACCAACATTTCACCAGCGCAATTGATGGGATATTTAAGGTCTCACCTCGAGGCCATCGATTTTGTTTTTGACGTAATTAAAGAAAATAGGCCGCTTACCAAATCTTTCATTTTGGCGCTACATCAGCTAGTCATGCAGCATCAAGCCCATTCGACGGCTATCGATTCTCTTGGTCGGACGGTTCAAGTAAAGGTGTTGAAAGGAAAGTTCAAGGAACGTCCCAATAACCCTAAAAGGGAAGATGGAACGGTTTTCATGTATTGCCCGCCGGAGCATGTCGATTCGGAAATGGAGAGACTACTTGATATATACGAGGAGTTAGAAGAAAAAAACGTGCATCCTGTCATCATTGCAAGCTGGTTTCATCATGCATTTACCCAAATCCATCCTTTTCAAGATGGGAATGGCCGCATGGCAAGATTACTTACGAGTTTAATATTTATCAAACACCGCTTGTTCCCATTAAATATTAAGCGGGATGAAAAAAGAAAATATATTAAAGCGCTTGAAAGTGCAGATAAAGGCAATCCGGATGCGTTGGTAAGATTTTTCTGTGAAGTCCAGAGACGAAATATTGAACTGGCCCTCAATATCAGAATAAAATCTGATAGGTTAAAGGAGGCCGCTGAAATCCTTAAAGAGAAAGTTGCAAGGATGCGTTCAAAGCAAAAAGCTAAGAGAGTAATATCAATTAATAGGAATAGGGAAGCTCTCTCCAAGAGCATTTATGATATAATAGGGAATATTCAAAAAAGAGAGCTCTTTAAGGAGCTGCCCCAAGATATGGTTCACATAAAAACAACAGCCTCAAAAGAAGGGCAGTCTCATTACTACACGTATCAAATAGGAGAATACGCCAAAGAGCATGGCTATTTTTTTAATAAAAACATGGAAAGGCGTTGGTTCAGAATGTCGCTTTATATGGATGAAAATAAAAGGTATGATATCGTAATTACGGTTCATCATTTTGGGTATTTCGATTCGGTAGTCGCTATCGGAGCATTTATTGAATTTATTGATAACTCTCACGAGAGCAGGGCAATAGAAGACACCATTCCCCTCGGCATCAAGCCATATACGGTTTCGCTTGAAAAAGAACTTACTGAAAGAACAAAGCAAAACATCGAGAGTTATCTCAGGGATGTAATAACGAGCAGCCTGTCAATCATTGCCAGTGAAATATAATCCGACGGTATAAACTGTGCGAAATATTCCCCACCTACTTTGATACGGTGGTATCTATCATTTCTAATGACAGCTCCCCCTTAAACCAGCCCCAATAAAACCCGTCAAAGAAGTTAAGGAAACCGTGCACACCAATGAAAAATATCTTTCTGTTTGCCGTTGGCGGACTGCTGGCTGTGCTGCCGGCGCGGGGCCAACAGGACAGCCCCCCGATGCGCCTGGGCATCAATTTTCCTTTTCGCGGACACGAGAAAGCGCCGTTGGCCACTTACCTCAACCTGTTGCACCAGTCGGGCGCCCCTGCCATGCGCTATCTGCTCTTTGCGGACGTGTATTGGAAAAGTGTAGAGCCCGGCAATGACGCATGGAACTTTACCTATCCCGATTCCAGCATCCGCAACCCTTACGGCATCCTGAGCATTCCGATGCTGTATGCCAACTTCGGGGTGATCGACACCGTCGGGTTTCAGGTGCCGTGGCGGGCATGCAGCGGGTCGGGCTGTGGTTGGCAGACCGCCCGAGACAGCGGCGACGCCAAAGACTACGTGCAGACGGTGGTGGCGCGTTACAAGGACGTCGTGAAATATTGGGAATTGGGCAATGAAATCACCATGAAAAGGCCCAAAGGACTGCCCGCATCGGAGTTGACGGCCTTTATGCACATGAACCATCGATGGCTGCGGGAAGCCGATTCGTCGGCGCATCTGCTTTATCCTGCATTGCCCGGGACCTATGGCCTGCCGCTGGCGAATCCCCGCAATCAGTTGCGCCAGTTCCTCTCCGCTGGAGGCGCGGGCGCTTTCGATATCCTCAGCTATCACGACTATAACGCATGGTGGACGCTGCCGGCCCATTACGATTCGCTCAAAGCGTTGCTGGCAGCCTTCAATCTCGACACCATCCCCATCTGGTGCACCGAATCGAGCATCTCCTCCGACCCCACCACCCCCATCACGCCCGCTTACAGTTCCATCGACGAACAAGCCGCAGACGTCTGGCGCCGCCCCGCGGTGTTGTTCGCCAAGGGCGTGCAGGTCTATTTCTGGCACAGCATGTGGAGTAGCGGCGGCAATAACAACTGGCGGGAGTTCGGCATCCTCTCTGCCACGGGAAAGAAAAAGAAATCCTTTTACGCATTCAAGTTGCTCGTGGAAAAGTTAGAACATTTTTCCACAGCCACCGCCCTCTCCTTCGGTAACGTGACCGATGACAACACGCAGGGCGGCAACGGCGTGTGGGTGGTGCAATTCGACTGGCCGGACGGCACCCGGCGCTGGGTGGCGTGGAGCCCCGACAATCAGTCTTTTACCCTGACCAACTTGAACGCCCCCCACGTCAAAACGACCGCCGTGGTGCCCGTGTCTATATCCGCCGACGGAGAAACCGCCGCTTTCGACGTCCAAAACCTGACGGTAACAAACGGCACCCTGCCACTGCCACTCAGCAATACGCCCATCCTGATAGAAGAAGACTTCGCCACAGGCGTGGCCGATCAGCAAGAGCCGCCCTCTTTTGAGCTTGCGCAGAACCACCCGAACCCGTTCCACGGCCGCACCACCATTTGCTTTTCCCTGCCGCAGGCCGTCCACGTTACCCTGACGGTGCTGGATGCCGCCGGACGGGAAATGACCCGGCCGGTGGATCAAGTGCTCAGCCCGGGAACCCACACCGTCGAACTTTCGGCGGAAAGATGGCCGGACGGCATCTACTTCTATCAGATGGTGGCCGGGCCTTTTATGCAAATACGCAAAGCCGTGGTTTCTTCCACCGCTTCCGGGCCCAACAACCGATGAATGGCGACCGAACCCCTGCTGTGCGCGGCGGTTTTAACGGTCTTACAAAATGGCAATAGATTGAACTTTGGAGAAAAGCGTGCGTCTAAAACATAAATGGTAAGGAAGTAACATGAAAAAAGTTTCGACATTCGTACTGCCCGCTATTGTATGGATGTATGGATCGACAGCCCGGGCCCAGCATGGCGTGGCCCCTCAATGGGGGGCGGATATTGAACTTCCCGCACCGTCGCTCTCTACCAGTGCACGAGGATTCTTATACAGCAACATGGGCGTCTTTTCCAGTGGAAAGCGGGTGGTCTTCTTGCACAAATATGATGATCCGAAGGGCGTTTTTTATACGTATAGCTATGACGGCGTCAATTGGGCAACGCCCCAATTATTTGCGCCCGCCTCCCTCGTGATCGGGCTTAACTCGCCGGTCGTGATTGCCGACCATCAAGACACCCTTCACGTGATCTGGGCAAGCCAGTTGCCCAGGGCCCTCTATTACACAAAAATGGATTCGGCGTTGAACGTGGTGCTGGACTCAGTTAGGATTGCCGACAATCCTCAAAATAATGCCTTCCATGATATGTATCTGACGCACGACCTGCAAGGAAGAATCCACGCGATGTGGAACGAGGGCGACGCCAAGGTCGATACCGCGGAAAGCTTTTATTCCCGCTCGCTTGACGGAGGCAGGACGTGGGAAAGTAAAGTCATGTTGACCGTCGATGACGACACTTCATCCGTCTTTCCCAGAGGGCAGTTCAACGCTTATGGCGGCGACACCCTGGCCATTGCATGGCGGAATAAGATTTCCGATTACAATTGGGACATTCAGATGACCATCAGCACCGATGGCGGGGCCAGTTGGGGCGCCCCTTTTACGGTGAATCCGAGCGCCAATGATCAGGGCGACCCCGACGTGGTGATAGACCCTTACGGCCGGATTCACCTTTTTTATCATGAAGCCCCGGTGGGCAACCTGTATAATGGCATCCGCATCGTGTATGGCTATTCGGATGATCTGGGGACGACATGGCACCCGTCATCGGTGTTTTACAATAACGTCATATCCCGCAACGAAAAAAGCCGCCTCGTGGAAGGAAGCCGCTACGACGCCGTGAATGATGTGCTGTGGACGTTCTGGAAAGAAGAAGACCTGCCCGGACATCAGGGCGGCGACATGCTGGCGGCGTATTCGCTCGATCGGGGCATGTCATGGTCGGTGCCCGAATATGTGACCGACCGTCACGACACTTCTATCGGCTATAAGGCGGTGGCGTTGTTGCCCAACGGAAACGTGGGCATCAATTACGAACTGCCCAACTATCCAGACTCCGGTAAGTTCAGGGTATTCTACAAAGAACGGAGCCGGGTCGTCACCGCCGTAAAGCCGTCGGCCCTTGACCAACAGGTGCGAGTGTATCCCGACCCCACCACCGATGCCATCCGACTCGATATCGGCCCAGAGCACGTGAAGAGGCTGGAAATCTTCACCGCCGCCGGCCGAAGGATAGGCCGCTATCAGGACGTGAAGACCATTGATGTCAGCCATTTAACGCAAGGACTTTACTTCATTCGGGTTTATACGGCGGATCGCTTCCTTACCGGAAGATTCATCAAAAAGTAACATGGTGAAAAGGTTGTTTTTGGCATGCTGGACACTGATGGCTGTCATGGCAACCCATGCACAGCCCCCACACAGCTTTTTTGTCATTCACTGCGATCCCGGCTATGCCACGCCCATTCACTGGAACGTATTAAGGAGGATGGTCGATAGCGCCACGGCCTATAACGTGCCGCTCACGCTGGAGTTCTCGCCACAGTGGGTCGATATGATCCTCGCAGACAGTGCGAAACTGGCCCGAGTGCGAAGCTGGCAGCAAAACCGCCACGAAGTGGCCGGACATCACCACGGCATATATCACTGCATGTGGGACAGCCTCACCAACTATCCCGGCGATTCTATCGCCGCCAACCAACCGGTGAAGCGATATATCAATGGTCAGTGGGTGTCCAATTGCGACAGCGGCAGCCTCAAATCCGCCATGCAACCTTTTTATGACGCCCTCGACTCGCTGGCCGGCGATTCGTTGCTGTTGACGTGGGGCGCCAGTGATGAACATCCGGAAGTGGACTTATATCCAAACCTGATGTATCGAACCACCGGCGGGCGAGACACGCCCACACAGGGCTTTTCCAACCCTTACGTGGAAACCTACGGGCCCACCGCGTTAAGCACCGGCACCTTCGGGCCCTACACGGTCTGCCTCATCGATTATTACTTCCTCTATGATGCTGCGGACGCGGCGGCGATGCAGGCGGTTTATAACGACACGGCTTTTTCGTCGCAATACAAAGTGGCGGGCGTGGTCACGCATGTGTTTAATGTGAAGAATCAAAACGTCAACAGTCCCAGCAACTTCTTTTATCAGTGGTTGCGATTTATCAGCGGCAAAGGCTGTAAGAACGTGCGGGAGATCATGCGGGCGGAAGGTTGTAACCCGACGGTAACCACGGGCATCCACCCGCCCGCTTCCCTTGACGCGGTCGAGCTCTTTCCCAATCCGGCCCACGAGACCGTGTCGTTTCAGGCTCCTGTCGGGGCGCTTCCGATCGCAGTGGAGGTGGTGGATGTGATGGGGCGGGTGCGACAATCGTTC
>JALVCQ010000002.1 GCA_027009805.1 Bacteroidota bacterium | reverse complement strand
CCGCCCTGTGCACCATCTCTGGCATTCTGATCACCATCGCCGGCACGTGGCTGGTGGGGAAGGCGCTCACCTATACGCCTTCCGACGTGCCCTACTGGGACGCCTTCACCACCGTATCGGCTCTGGTGGCCACATTTCTGATGGCCCGAAAAAAGATTGACCACTGGGTCTGGTGGATTGTCATCGATCTGACGGCTGCCGGCGTCTATGTGTATAAAGGCCTGCACATCACCGCCTTTCAATACTCGGTCTTTGCCGGCATGGCCGTGTGGGGATGGTTTCAGTGGCGGCGGAGCCTGATGCAGCAAGGCGCATAGCTTTGTAAACCCGACAATTAAACCCGATGACACGTTTTTCCGAATCGCTCTGGCTTGTGGGAAAAGACCCGTGGCCGGACGTAGAAGTGATCGACCAGCGCAAATTGCCCTTTGAGGAAGCCACCCTGATTCTTCGGAATCTTGAAGAGACGGCCCGGGCCATTGAGACAATGGTGGTGCGCGGGGCCCCCCTCATCGGTATCACGGCCGCCTACGGCCTTTATCTCGCCCTGCGAAACGCATGGCGGGAAGATGGCGAAGTAAATGACGTCCTCGTCGAGAAAAGCGTGCAACGGCTGCTGAACACCCGCCCCACGGCGGTGAACCTCCAGCACGTATTAAAAGATTGCGGCCAATACGTAAGCCTTTTCGAAGGAGAGGAGAAAGTGCACAGGGCGCTGGAACGGGCCCATCACTGGCGGACGCTGGACGTCAAATCGTGCAGCACCATCGGAGACGTGGGGCTGCCGCTCATCCGACACATCGCCCAACATAAAAAAGGGCCGGTGAACATCCTGACCCATTGTAATGCGGGCCGTCTGGGCTGCATCCGCTGGGGAACGGCCCTGTCGCCGATATACAAAGCACACGAGGAAGGCATCGACCTGCACGTGTGGGTGGATGAGACGCGCCCGCGCAATCAAGGGCTGCTGACAGCATGGGAATTGGGACAAGAAGGCGTTCCCCATACGGTGATCGCCGACAACGCCGGCGGGCTGTTGATGATGCAGGGAAAAGTGGATATGGTGATCGTGGGGGCCGATCGGGTGGCCCGCAACGGCGACGTGGCCAACAAAATCGGCACCTACCTGAAAGCGTTGACCGCCTATCATCACCGCGTGCCCTTTTACGTGGCTTTACCGCACACCACCTTCGATCCGGATGTGGGTCGGGGAGCTGATATCCCGATTGAATATCGAGACGGAAAAGAAATCACGACCCTGCGTGCCCGTTGCGACGGACACATTCGCCCCGCCGCCGTTATGCCGGAAGGCACGCCCACACTGAACCCCGCCTTCGACATCACGCCCGCCCGCTACGTCACCGCCTACGTGACCGACCGGGGGCTGTTTACGCCGGCCACCATTCACACGTTGCAATAAGCATTCGCAGGAGGACGGCTACGCCGGCCAGCCGTGTGTTTCTATTGTTTGCATGACCTGTTCGGGCAAAATCTGTTGCAGACACACATTATTCGTGCATGCCAGTTCAGAGACCTTTCCGGCGTAGATGTTGATGCAGGGGCTGCAATGCACGCCGGCGGTAAGGGCGACACTCCGGGGTTGATCGCCGGGGCCGTAATGGACGGGCGTTTCGGGGCCGAAGAGTCCGATGGTGGGGCGCCCCAATAGCGTAGAAAGGTGAAAAGGAAAGCTGTCGATGGCAATGGTCAATGCAGCATGGGCGAGCAAGCGAAAGAGAGCATCTAAGGAGGTGCGGCCGACAAGGTTTTCCACGTTGGGGTGGTTAATTGCTTGGGTCAACTTTTCGCTTTCGGCCAGATCAGAAGGCGCGCCCACGATGAAGATCTTCACCTGCGGATGTTTTTTTGTCAGCAACATGGCCAATCGGCGCCAATGACCATTGGGCCATATTTTCAGCCCGCCGAGGGTGTCGCTTCCATAAGGGGCAAAGACCACATAGGGGGCGGAGCAGTCGGAAGGAGGAATTTCCTTAAAAATTTCTTTCGGCTGGAACCGACGGGCGGCTTTCTCGAAGGTATCCGCCGCCACCAGCGGACGCGCAAATTGCAGGTAGTTATGGGAAATGTGCACAAACGTGTTGAGGCGCACCCGGTGGGTCATGTAAAAAAGTCGGGGCCGGATGACCGAGAAAAACGCCACCCGCACAGGAGCATTGGATAGGATACCCAGAAGCGCCGAATAGTACGAAAAGAGTTCGAGGTCAAGATACACCTGGGGACGCCACTGATTCATGGCTCGGGCCGCCTGCCATGAAGAGCGCACAAAGCGAATGGGCGAACTCGGATCGATGGGAATAAAATGCACCGGCCCGCGCATCTGCTTTCCAAAGGGGATATTGTTCTTGAACGTCAGCACCGCCACCTCATATCCCTCGGCTCGCAGCGCATCAAGCAATCGGTAGGTTTGCAAGAGGCTTCCCAGACCGAAGAACTTCGTGACGACCACCCGCCGCTCCAGAGGAGGCCCCTGCGACAAAAGGGGGGCGATAAGACGCCCACTCCACAAGGATATTTTCCCCAGCCAGCGGTCGAGCCGCCGCATCGTCTCAGTGCGCATCGGCCCGGCAATTACAGGGATAAATCAGCACGTAGCGCGCGTCTTCATAGCGGGGACACAGGCGCAACCGGCGCATCAGCGCCTGCACCGCCGGTGCGGGCGGCTTCGGCGGTTTGGTGGCATACCGGCGCATCAGTCGGCTGAGGATTCCCCCGCGATCCGGTTCATAAAGCTGGTAGAACAATGAGTTTCGCTCTTTTACGATCAGCAAAGCTACATGCGGGCAATACGTCCGCAGGGAATCGTCAAAAGAAAAGGGCGATTGTAAAAGACGGGCTTCTATTACAGTATCGGACGCCTGACTTAAAAAATATTTCCAGACCTTAATTTCCTCTTTCGGCGCGTCATTGTGAAATAACACAAGGGACGGAGTAGAAGCGTGTGCTTTTATCAATTGGCGTGCCCGGGGCGGCACTAGGGGTTCGCGATGAAGGGCCCACAATTCCATGCCGCGGTCCAGTTGAAAGTAAATGATGAGCACCAATCCGAGGCCCGCCGCAGCGCTTCGGAAACCATGTCCTTGCCGCCATGCTTCGGCCAGCCGAAACACGATCCGCACCACGGTGAGGGCTGCCGCCACATAATAGGCGCGGGGCACCACAAAGTAGCTGTGATGCATGGCGTGGTTAAACATGGCCAGCGTCCAGCTTACCGAAGCCAGCCAGAAAAGGATAATGAGTTTATCGACAAAAGCCAACCGCCGCCGTCGCCGGTCGTGCCACGCCCACGCCAGGAACAACGCCAGGGTAGCCAGTGTCCCCGGTCCGAGGTCCTTTTCAAAACGATAGAAATAGCGCAGCAGCCCATGTCGCCAATCAAAAGTGGAGTCTCCCCCCCCCGAAGCCCTTCTGGTAAAGCGATACACCAGATCATCCCAAAACGCCCCCCATCCTTTTTCCAGAATATTGATGCCATACCACAACATCAAGGCCAGGGCCGTTCCCAACCCGATACGCCAGAGGGCCATCCAGACGGCTTGCCAGGAATGGCGTTTCAGGTAAAGATAGCCGCCGCCCACGATGAGCGAGTAGATGACATACTCGTAGGTGCTGAGGGAAAGCAAAAACGAGGCACCGACCAGCAGTATCGAACGCCCGAAAGATTCGGGCTTGCGTTCCCACCCGATCAGCGCCAGCAAAAAGAACGGCAACAAGAAAAAGCCATACGGCAGGTGATGCAAGTTGGCGCCGCCCCATACATAAAACGGAAACAGCGCCACATAGGTCATCGTGCCCAATGCATATTTCCAGTTGAGCAACAATGCCACGGCCCATCCCAGCAAACACAGCCCCAGCATGGCAAGAACGGCCACGGCACGAC
The DNA here is from genome assembly GCA_027009805.1 of Bacteroidota bacterium. GTDB lineage: Bacteria > Bacteroidota > Bacteroidia > JAADEI01 > JALVCQ01 > JALVCQ01. The sequence goes on along the minus strand of JALVCQ010000002.1, from coordinate 15,193 downwards.
GTGCAGGAATGATGCCCCGAATGCCTATTTGCGATAAGAGATAACGCCCCCAATTGGGAAGCGGTGGATATCCCTTATAAGAGGGTTTAGCCGTAGTCCCCTCGATATAAACCCGCCCGCCTGCTTTCCAGAAACCCGTCTTCTGATATGCTCGGGTGGAGAATAAGACATCTACATCCGATGCATGGTCGCGCTGGGCCCGAATAAATTCATATTGGGTTTCCCGATAAAAATGAATACCCAACCATATCAAGAGCCCTCCTATCCACAACCAACCCCATTTAGGCATCCATCGGCGGTTTACTCCGAAAGCGGCTTCTGGGCCGCCGCAAACAACTCGCCTGTTGACAAAACCATTTTGGCCTTTTTCGGAATAAACCACAACCCCGCTCTGACCAGCTGACGAAAAGGCGGGCGGACGTAACGCTCGTTATAGGCAGCGATATATTGATGCGTGAGAACTTTCCGATGCGAACGAATCAGGGAAGGTTGAAGATGGGCTTCCAGCAAGCGGCGCATGGTTTTTTTATCGAAGTAATAAAGATGTTCCCGTTTGAGGTGCACCCAATATTTGCCCATCAGGCGGGCGCTCAATGAGCCGATGTCGGGCGTAGAGAGCAGGAGCCACCCCCCGGGGCGAAGCAGGCGCGCCGCTTTGGCAATCACCTCATGCGGGTTACGGACATGTTCGATGAGGTCGAACATGGTAATGACGTCAAATCGGCGGGTGGTTTCGAAGTCTTCAATGTCGGTGTGAAAGATTCGGTCGTCGCCGAATTTTTTCCGAAGGTTTTTGACGGCATCAGCAGAGAGTTCCAGGCCATAGGGTTCTAAGCCCATTTCTTGGGCCACTTCCATCGCATATCCTTCCCCTGCGCCCACGTCCAATACCGTTCCTCCTTGGAGGACTTTACCGTTCAGATGCTGATAATTCCATCGGAAAGAGGCTATTTTCACCTGACGGGCCCCTTCGGGATCAACCGCCCGTCCGGTAACGTCAAAATATTCTTCTGAATAGATACGGGCCAGTTCTTCATCGGAAGGCTGAGGATGCAACATCACCAGACCGCACCGACGGCATTTCCAGAAGTGGGTGCCGTCAATTTCGAACAAATGGGCGGGGTCGGTTTGATTTCCGCACAATGGATCGAACTCAGGAGGGACAGAAGCCATAATTTCTCACTTTCTCACAGAAATGGGCGCAAAGATACGTTCTGCCAAATCACTCCCTCCCGGCAGGCTTATCGAGGGGATGCACCAGATACCGGCTATGGGCCGGCGGTTCGCCCACCTTTTGCCGGATCTGCTCCCAGAGGGCGTGGATGTCCACCTGTTCGACGTCGGCATCGGTGAGCTCGGCGCAGAACCGCAATAGAAAGGCGTCGAGACGCTCGCCGAGGGTTTTCGCCAGCGCATAAGGCAGGTCAGGGCGGAAGGTGACGAGGGAATATTTCGAATAGTAGTCGGGGATTTCGGCTTCGAGGCGGATTTCCAGTTTACGTTTTCGGACAAAGACAGGGTCGGCCACATGGTCGCGCATCTCATAGAAGTTGTCTTCGGCGAGGTCGGCGATGGCATCGGTGTCGGGCTTCCGACTCGGCGGGTAGGCTTCCATCACCCGCGCCCAGTCGTCATCGTAGATGTCGAGCAACTGGTCGATGATGCGGCAATCTTCAAACGAGCAAATCATTCCCTGCCCATAGAAGGGCACGATGGCATGGGCGGCATCGCCGATGAGTAAAAACGTGTTGTGGACCTGCCACGGATAGCACTTGATGGTGGCCAGGGCGCCTTTGGGGTTGTTCAAAAACCGTTTTTCCAGCTGGTCAAGATAGGGCAGCGCATCGGCAAAATACTGTTCAAAAAATGCGCGCACGGCAGGGGGACTGGTCAGCTCTGCAAAGCTGTTTTTTCCTTCAAAGGGCAAAAAGAGCGTGACGGTAAAGCTGCCGTCGGGATTGGGCAGCGCAATCATCATAAACTGATGACGCGGCCAGATGTGGAGGGCGTTTTTCTCGATGCGGAAAGCGCCGTCGGGCCCGGGCGGGATGTAGAGTTCGACGTAGCCGTGCGTCAGATATTGCTGGCTGAAAGAGAAGCGATAGACGGCGCTTCGCCTCAAAAAGGCATTTCGGACGGCGGACGGTGCGCCGTCGGCGCCGATGATGATGTCGGCTTTTTGTTCGTAAATCCGTTTCGATGTTTCATCTCGAAGCACGACCACGCCCTCTTCGAGGTTGGCATCCACACATCGCTGTCGGAACTGAATCCATGCGCCGGCTTTTTCGGCCTCGGTCATCAGGAGGGCGTTCAGCTCGCCGCGCATCACCGAGTTAATGTGTTTGCCGCGGCGTCCGCTGTATGGAAGAAGATACGTTCCGCCTTTTTCATCGTGGATAAGGCGGCCGCGCATGGGGATGGCCTTTTCAAGAACGCGTTCGGCAAGGCCCACCCGCTTTAAGGCTTCGATGCCCCGGTCGGAAAAGGCGAGGTTGATAGAGCGTCCGGCGGGGATGTCTTCCCGACGCAGGTCGGGGCGCCTTTCATACACTTCCACCGCATAGCCGCGCCGGGCCAGCATCAGGGCCATCAACGACCCCGCCAGGCCGGCGCCTACAACGATCACTTTCTGGTTGGGCATGAATTACAATGATTTTAAGATCCGTTGCAATCGCTCGGCAAAATGATAGATGTCTTCAAACGAGTTATACAGCGGGACGGGAGCCGCCCGAATGACGTCGGGCGAACGCCAATCGACATACACGTCCGCACGGGTGAGCGCCTCGTATGCCGGGTGCCCCACTTCTCGAATCCGCAGGGACAGCTGGCAGCCGTGGGCTTCGGGTTCGAGCGGCGTGATGACTTCCAGGCGGGGATCGCCGATGTCTTTCAGCAAAGCATAAAAATAGTCCCACATCATCAGCGATTTGGCCCGCAGCCGCTCCATTCCGGCCTGTTGAAACAACGCCAGCGATGGGCGCAACGCCGCCATCAGCAGGATGGGGACGTTGCTGAGCTGCCATGCTTCGACGGTGGGCAGCGGCACGAACCGCTCGGGCATCCGGAAGCGGGAGGCTTTGTCGTGTCCCCACCATCCTTCAAAGCGGGGAATATCGGCCCGGCCAAGGTGTTTTTGATGCACAAAAGCACCGGCCACGCCGCCCGGCCCGCCGTTGAGGTATTTGTAGGAGCACCATGCGGCGAAATCCACGCCCCAATCGTGCAGGGCGAGGGGGATGTTACCGGCGGCATGGGCCAGGTCGAAGCCGACCATAATGCCCTGCGCATGGGCCCGTCTGGTGATGGTCGGCATGTCCAATACCTGCCCCGTATAGTAGTTGACCCCGCCCATCAGCAGCATGGCGATGCGGGGGCCTTCTTCTTCCAGCAGGCGATACAGTGCGGGATGATCGAGGCGCCCCTGTTCATCGGCGGGCGCTATCATCAGTGCTTCATCAGGATCGTATCCATGGAACCGCAACTGACTGGCCACGGCATAGCGGTCGGAAGGAAAAGCGTTCGGGTCGATGACGATTTTATATCGGTTGGGCGTGGGGCGGTAGAAGGAAGCCATCAACAGGTGGAGGTTCACCGTGAGGGCGTTCATCGCCGTTACTTCCGCTTCCCGGGCGCCTATCAATTCGGCCAGCGGCGGGATGAGGACTTCATGGTAGGACACCCACGGCGTGGCCGCCTTAAAGTGGCCTTCCACGCCGTATCGCGCCCAGTCGTCGAGTTCTTGTTCGACGGCTTTTCGCACACCTCGAGGTTGCAGTCCCAGCGAATTGCCGGTAAAATAGACCACGGGGCCGGGGCCTGCGGGTTCAGGAAAAAGAAACGCCTCCCGAAAACGGCGCAACGGATCGGCGGCGTCCAGCGAGCGGGCATATTCCAGCGAGAACAAGCGGGTCATGGCGGTTATTGAGGAAATCCGTAACGGGCGGGGTCTTGATTCAGCCATGCAAAGGCACTGCGAAACAGCATCCACGCCCGGTCGTCGTCGGTTAACTCGGGTGTGGTTTCAATGAGGCGGCCGGGCCGGTGTTCGCCCAACACAAAGGGATAGTCGGTTCCAAGGGCGATTTTATCGGCGCCGACAAGGCGTTTGAGTTGCAGCAGCATGTGCGGGTCATGGACGAGCGAATCGACATAAAAGCGGCCCAGATAGCGTTCGGGATGGACGTCGTTATCGACGGCGCAGAGGTCGGGCCGCACTTCAAAGCCGTGCCGGATGCGTCCCCAGATGCCCGGGAAAGCGCCGCCGCCGTGGGCGAAGGCCACCCGCAGGTTCGGGTGCCGTTCAAACACACCGCCCATCATCATGGTGGCGATGGCCAGCGCCGTCTCGGTGGGCATGCCCACCAGCCAGCGCAACCAGTATTTTTCCATCCGCTCCGGACACAACATATCCCACGGGTGCACGAACACCGCCGCGCCCAGCCGCTCGGCCGCCGCCCAAAAAGGTTCGAAATAGGGATCGCCGAGGTTGCGGCCGTTGACGTGCGTGCCGATTTCCACGCCGGCCAGATGCAACGAGTTCATGCAGCGTTCCAGCTCGGGGACGGCCAGGTCGAGGTCTTGCATCGGCAGGCTTCCCAGGCCGATGAACCGGTCGGGGTGGCGGGCCACCGTCTCGGCAATGTGATCATTCAGAAAGCGATTGACGGCCAGTGCATCCTGAGGTTTGGCCCAATAGGAAAACATTACCGGCACGGTGGACAGCACCTGCACCTTCACGCCGTGGCGATCGCACTCTTCGAGGCGCGTGCCGGCGTCCCAGGTGTTGTGTCCGATGCGGCGAAATACTTTACCGTCTTTGACCATATCGGCTTCGCAGCATCCCTGATGTTGCAGGGTGATGAAGCCGCCGTAGCCGAAGCGGCGGGAAAAATCGGGGATGTCCGGCGGCAAGATGTGGGTGTGAATGTCCACCCGCGGTAAGTGTGACATGTGATAAAACGCCGTTTGAAGGCGTTAAAATTAGCCGATTTCACCCAATCATTGCTGCCCTTCGAAAAGGCAAGGGCAATAGGAACGCCTACAAGAACAGTCTATCCTGTTACTTTTGTCTGGTATGCTGCACGTGCGACCATCGGGTATATTCTGGGCGCTGGTCTTCATTGCTGCGGGGCTGGCGGGTTTTTATTTTCCCTCCGGCGGGTGGGGGGAAGGGGCGCGGCGGCTCTGGGAACGCAGGGAAGAAAAAGCGCTGGCCGACGCCATCGGTCACTTCTCCAACCATCTGGCACAGGACGCCGATGCCTTCCTGCGGCAGTGGAATGCCGGCGAGGGCCCGCTGGTGTCGGAATGGATGGCGTGGGGTCGGGCGCATCAGTGCTTTGTCTTTGGTTTTTCCGGCGGGCGACTCATCTTCTGGAACACCCACCAATACCCGCCGATTCGCACAGAAGTCAGCACCCCGCAATTAGAAGACTCCGCCTTTGGGCGCTACATCATCCTGCCTGCGGTTCATCAGGGCGATACTTTGCTCGTCGGCGTCATCCCGCTGACCAAAAAAATTCCCTCCCCCGCCCAACAGCGAACCATCGAGCACCCCATGAACCAATGGGGCGGCGGCCAATGGATTTGCCGCCCCCCTTTGAGATTAGACCACACGGCAACGCTGCGCAGCTGCTACGTGTCGCCGCATCTTCCGAGCAATGTTCAGGACCTGTTGGTGCTGCTTTACGTCGGCCTGTGGATAGCGGCCGTGTTCTTGCTGATGACGGCGCTGCCGCGGCCCCATTGGTTGTATGCCCTTGCAGCGGCGATGCTGCTGGCTTGGTATCTGCCCGCCCCGCCTTTGCTGCGAAATGCGGGCATACTTTCGGCGCACGTGTTTGCCTTGGCCCCATGGTTTAACTCCGTATTCGACCTGATGGCCGGTCTGGGCGCCATGCTCGCCCTCTGGCATATTTTCATTTATCACATCACCCGCCTTCGTCATACGATCGTCCGGTGGGGTGTGGTGCTGCTCACCCTCATCGGCGGGGCGGCACTGATGAATATGTGGGTTCGCCTGCTGGTGGCCAACTCGTCGCTGTCGTTTCATTTTTCCTACTTTCCGTCGCTGAAGCTTCATCACTTTTTTCTGTTCGGTGGTTTGGCGGGCTTTTTCATCGGATGGGAATTGACCATTGACGAAGTCCTGCCATCCCGCTTCTGGCGGAGCACGGTTGGGAAGTGGGTGACGGGGCTTGCCGTGGCGGCCATCCTTTTCGCCGGTTTTACCGCCGTCCGATGGCCCGACCGCGTGATTGCCGCCGGTGTGTGGCTCTGGATGGCCGGCATGATCGGTTCCACGGGGCTGTTTCATCAGGCGGTGCGATTTCAGCTCCCGCGCTGGCTGGCGCGCATCCTCCCCCTGGCGATCATCAGCGGCATCCTGTTTCCGTTGCATCAACAGGAAAAAGAAAAAGCCCAGCTGCCGCTGGTGGCGCGCAAACTCGTCGCCCAGCGAAGCGTGGACGAAGAATACCTGCTGGCCCGCGCCGCCGCCGACCTGCAAGCCGACCCCATCATCCGCCGGCAACTGATGCAAGACACTTTCAACGCGCAACCGCTGCTGCGCCGACTCGAGAACCTATACCTCCGCCAGCCGGCCATTCGCTACGAGATCGGCGTCTTTCGATATACGCCCGGCGCCCCCATCCCGCCTGAAATAGCGGAACGTTTCCTCCGCGCCGCCCCCGTCGAGCCTTCCGGCACCGTCAAAGCCTTCCAAGGACATGATGCCCGCACTCACTATTTCATCACCGTCCCCTTCTCCAACGGCGGACGGCAAGCCGTCTTGATCATCTGGCTGCAACCCGTATCCCTCTTCGAAGAAAGCCCCTATTTCGAACTTACGCGGCGACCGCTGCTGCGTCTCCTCGACCAATTCCGCATCCGAGACTACGCCATCTACTACCGCGGCGAACTCATCCGCACTTACGGCGACTATCCCTATCCCCATCAGCTCAGCACCATGCGGAAACAGGCCCTCAACGACGACTTCCGGCATTCCTTCCACGCCATCGGGCCCGACAACCTCGTGGTCCTTTCCCGCCCCCGCGAGTCGCTCTGGATTCAGGTCGGAAACTACACCATCCCCATCTTGCTGCTCCTGCTCTGGTGGGCCATCGGATGGCTCGTCTTTTTGCTCCGAACACCCTCCCGACGACGACTATACCCGCAAACCTTCCGCGGCCGCCTCCAGTTTTACCTCATCTTAATGATCCTCTTCATGCCCGCCGGCACGATGATATGGGCGCCCACCTACCTGCGCGCTTCCTTCGAAGACACCGAACGGCAACGCCTCCTGATCACCATCCGGAAGATTTACCAATACATGCAATCGTCGCCGCCGCCCGCCGCCGACGCTCTCTCCAATATCGAAGACGCCCGAGCATGGTTCTATCAGCTCGGCTATCTGATGCGCACCGACATTCACCTCTTCGACTATGAAGGCCACCTCCTCATCACCACCCGCCCCTTCCTCTTCGAAACCGCCATCCTCTCGCCGCTGATGAACCCCCGCGCCCTCTACCAATTCCGCACCCGCCTGCCCGTCCACCTCGTCATCCCCGAAACCATCGGGCCCCTGACCTACCTCTCGGCCTACCTGCCCATCGTCCAATCGGGCCAGACCATCCTGAGCTACCTCAACATCTCCCGCTACGTCAACACCACCGACTACGACGAATCCCTCAACCGGCTGGTGATGCTCTTTACCAACATCAGCGTGGTGCTCTTGCTCGTCATGCTGTTGGTGAGCATGCTGCTGACCCGCGGCCTGACCCGCCCGCTGCTGCTGCTGCGCCGGCGGATGGCGGCTTTCCGCCTCGGCCAGGACCAGGATCCCATCCAGTGGCCCCACGACGACGAGTTCAAAATATTGGTCAACACCTACAACCGTCTCCTCAATGCCCTGCAAGCCAGCGCCGAAGCCCTCCAGCGCGCCGAGCGCGAACGCACGTGGCGCGAAATCGCCCAGCAAGTGGCCCACGAAATCAAAAACCCGCTCACCCCCATGAAGCTGCGCATCGAGCAACTCCTGCGCCGCTACGACCCCACCGACCCCCAATGGCAGGCTTATTTTCAAGACACCATGAAAATGCTCCTCCACCAGATCGACCTCCTCAACCGCATCGCCGGCGAATTTTCCGAATACGCTCGCATGCCGCAGGGCATCCCCGCCCGCATCGCCGCCCATCAGCACATCCGCCGCATCCTACCTACCTTTCAAGACACCTCCGCCGTGCGCATCACCACCGACTTCCGCGCACCCACCGACACCATCCGTATCGACCCCCACCACTTCCAGCAAATCATCATCAACCTTGTCAAAAACGCCATCCAGGCCATCCCCGCCGACCGGCCCGACGGCCGCGTCGTCATCCGCACCTTCCGAGACGGCCCTCACCTCGTCATCGCCGTCGAAGACAACGGCCCCGGCATCCCGCCCGACATCCAGCCGCAAATATTCAAAATCCGCTTCTCCACCAAACGCAAAGGCCGCGGATGGGGCCTCCCCCTCGTCGAACGCCTCGTCACCCAGGCCGGCGGACGCATATCCTTCTCCACCGACCTCCAACACGGCACCACCTTCTACCTCCGCTTCCCCATCGTGTCATGATGCTTTGGGGCGTGCCCCTTCGGCGGCTGCGCCGCCTTCGGGTCGGGCCCCTGCGGGCTCGCTGTTCGCTCGGACCGCCCACCATCTCACCTCACACCCTGCGCCACCCGCGTGGCTTCGACTACGCTCAGCCAGCGGGTGTTTTCCACGGGCGACGGTCCCTGAGCTTGTCGAAGGGCGGTCCGCCTCGCCTTACGGCTCGGCGCCCTCCGCGCCCCTCACGCAACGCGCCCCGAAAAGCTACCTTTGCTTACGGCCATGATACGCTATCTATTGACAGCAGCGGCCGCCCTCCTGACGGCCCTCCCGGCATTCCCGCAGTGGCATGCCACCTTCGACCATCCCGCCGACCTGAACGCATGGCAGGGCGACACCGACGCCTTCCGCATCAGCAGCGGATGGCTCCAGCTCGATGACGACACCCCCAGCCGAACCGCCGTCATCCGCCGGCCCATCACCCTCACCGACACCACCGAATGGCACATCACCATCCGCATGCCCTTCGCCCCCTCCAACGCCAACCACGCCCGCATCTACCTCTTCGCCGACAGCACCGACATTCCCGCCGCCCGCGGATATTACCTCCAATTGGGCCGCAACGGCGCCGCCGACGCCATCGAACTCCATCGGCAAACGCCCCCCACCGACACCCTCCTCGGCCGCGGACCCGACAGCGCCATCGCCGGCGGCCTCGCCGACGTCCGCATCGTGATTCGATATGCTCATCCCGGACGGTGGATGGTGACCACCCACGACACCCTCCCGCACACCTTCTCCGCCGACGACACCTTCACCGACCGACAGGGATTTTTCGGCATCTATTGCCGCCATACCAGCTCCCGCCGCCAATCTTTCTTCTTTGACGATATTTACGTCGGCCCACCGCTGCTCGACACCACCGCGCCCGGTCTCATCGACGCCGCCTCCCTCGACAGCCTCTCCGTCCGCCTGCGTTTCAACGAAACCATCGCCGCCGGGGCGCCCACCGACACTCATCGCTTCGCCCTCCGCCCGGTCGCGCCCATCCAATCCGTCACGTGGGCCGACTCGGCCGTCCTCCTCCATCTGTCCGCACCGCTGACGCCCCGGCAGACCTACACCGCCTTCGCCTATCACATCGCCGACACCAGCGGCAACATCCGCCCTCAGGACAGCAGCCGCTTCCTTTACTACGTCCCCCAATGGGGCGATCTCCGCATCAACGAAATCATGGCCGACCCCGAGCCGCCCGTGGGCCTGCCCAATGCCGAATACGTCGAAATCTTCAACGCCACGCCCTGGCCGCTCCCCTTACAAGGATGGCAACTCTCCGACCCTTCCCGCACGGCATCCCTGCCCGCCGACACTTTACCACCCGGTGCCTTCGCCATCCTCACCAGCGCGCCCGACGCTTTCAGCGGCCCCGTCATCGGCCTGACCCACATGCCCACCCTCAACAACAGCAGCGACCGCCTCATCCTGCGTGCACCCGACAGCACCCTCATCGACACCCTCACCTACGCAGCCACATGGCACACCCCCGCCAAACAAACCGGCGGTTGGGCCCTCGAACGCATCTTCCCCTACAACGACTGCGCCGGCCCCGAAAACTGGACCTCCGCCACCGCACCCGCCGGCGGCACGCCGGGCGCCATCAACTCCGTCTTCGACCCCAACCACGACACCGTGCCGCCCCGCGTCACCGCCGCCGCCTTCGATGCTTCCAACCGCATCGTCCTGACCTTCTCCGAGCGCATCTTCCGCACCGCAGGCTTTCGCATCGCCGGCACGCCCGCCCTGCCGCCCCTCACCGACAGCCTCTCATCCGACCGCCGCACCCTCCTCCTTCTCTTGCAGGGCAGCCTCCCCGGCAACGTCGATTATCACCTGACCGTGGACAGCATCGCTGACTGTTGGGGCAACGTCGGCCGCGCCGCCGCCACCGTGCGCCGCCCCGCTCCCGTGCCCTCTTTTCCCTTTGCCGTGCGTATCAACGAACTGATGCCCGACCCCGAACCGCCCGTGATGCTGCCCGCCGCTGAATACGTCGAACTCTACAACCGCACCGACGACACCCTCGAACTGTGGCAATGGACCCTATCCGACGGCTCCCGCACAGCGGTCTTTCCGCCCTATCGAATGGCCCCAAAGGACTTTCTCCTGCTCGTCAACCCTTCCGACTCGACCGCATGGCGAAAAGCAGGCATTCCTTTTCTTCCGCTCTCAGGCTTTCCGTCCCTCAACAACGAGGCCGACTCGCTGCTGCTCTCCGACCCCATCGGCACCGTGATCGACGCCGTGACCTACGGCCCCTCATGGTATGCCCGCAATCCCTTAAAAGCCGACGGCGGATGGGCTTTTGAGTTGCAAAATCCGGACTTTCGATGCCGAACCATCGACAACTGGCATTTCTCGCAGGCATTCGAAGGCGGCACGCCCGCGATGCCCAACACCTTCACCGGCATCACCGACACCACGCCTCCCATGCCGATGGGCGTTAGCATCATCGACTCCGTCACCATCCGCATCCAATTCAGTGAGCCCATCGTGCCGGAACTGTTGCGACCGCCCATCTCCTATGTGCTGGATGACGGCAACCATCCCATCGCCGTCATTCCCGAGGAGCGGTTTTACCAGTCCGTTCAACTGCAACTGCCCGTCCCCCTGCGGACAGGGCAACCTCGCGTCATTCACTTTCCCCGCCTGAAAGACTGTGCCGACCACAGCATCCAGCCCGATTCCATCCTCTTCGGCATCCCGCGGCTACCCCGTCCCGGGCAACTCGTCATCTCGGAGATGCTGCCCGACCCGGATACACCCGACGCCGAGTTTATCGAGATTTACAACGCCACCGACAGCCTGCTGTCGGTGAAAAACCTCCTGCTTTATCGGCTCGACCGCGCCTCGGGTGGGCCGGTGATTTTTCTCGACCGTCACGGCACGGTGATGCCGCCGCACGCCTATTGGGTGGTGGCCCGGTCGGCGGCGGCTGTGCGGGCGCACTATGCCGTGCCGCGTCCGGACTGGCTTTTTTCGGATGGAACGGTGGCTTTACCCAACGACTCGGCCGTGTGGGGGCTGCTGACCCGCTGGGGCGACACCCTCGACATCGCCCGCTATCACATCCAGCGCCAACGACCGCCTTTCATCTCAGACGCCACCGGGTTTTCTCTCGAACGCCTCTCCCCCGCCCTGCCGGGCGACCAACTGGAAAGCTGGCGATTGGCCGCCTCTACCGTCCGCGCCACACCTACCGGGCCCAATTCCCAGCAACTGCCCAGACCCGAATCCACCAGCCCCCGGCCTGCATGGCTGGAATATTACACCCTCACTCCCGACGGCGACGGCGACCGAGACCTCCTCCGCATCCATTATCAATTGGACGCCCCCGGATTTCTGGCTACCCTCACCATCCTCAACCGGCAAGGACAAGTTATCTTCCAGCAACACACGCCCCACTACCTATCGCCAGCGGGCACCATCGAATGGACACCGCAAACCCGCCGTCATCAGCCCCTCCGGCCCGGCCTTTATCTGGGCGTATGGGAATATTACCACCCCACGCTGGGCCGTCACGGCACCCTCCGATTTGCTTTTTCTATTGTGGGATCCTGACAAATACCACTCACATCCTTAAAATAGACCCCCCTTATATCATTGAAAAATTTAAATAGTTCATAAACATGCAGCAACTCAGATAAAATCAAAAGTGTTATCATTGCACCATCAAAAACCAAAAACAATGAAAACGTATCGTAATTGGTTCATGTGGTTATTCACGGCAGCCGCTTTTTGGGGCGTGCCGGGGGGCATAATATCCCTCTCCGCGCAAGCGTGGTTCCAGCAAGGAAGTGACATCGACGGCGAAGCCATTGGTGATTATTCAGGCTGGTCGGTCAGCATGCCCGACTCCAACACCGTCGCCATCGGCGCACGATATAATGACGGCAATGGTGGATCCTCCGGGCACGTGCGCATTTACCAATGGAATGGAAGCACGTGGACACAGAAAGGCGCTGACATCGACGGCGAAGCCGTTGGCGATTATTCAGGCTGGTCGGTCAGCATGCCCGACGCCAACACCGTCGCCATCGGCGCATACGGAAACGATGGCAACGGCTCCTCCTCCGGGCACGTGCGCATTTACCAATGGAACGGAAGCGCATGGACACAGAAAGGCGCTGACATCGACGGCGAAGCCGCATCCGACCAATCCGGGTATTCAGTCAGCATGCCCGACGCCAACACCGTCGCCATCGGCGCACGACTCAATGACGGCAATGGTTCCTCCTCCGGGCACGTGCGCATTTACCAATGGAACGGAAGCGCATGGACACAGAAAGGCATTGACATCGACGGCGAAGCCGCATCCGACCAATCCGGGTATTCAGTCAGCATGTCCGACGCCAACAACGTCGCCGTCGGCGCGCCCTATAACGACGGCAACGGAAGTAACGCCGGGCACGCACGGGTGTATAAATGGCTCGCGCAAGACGATGTGGGCATCAGCGCCGTGGACAGTCCTGCCTCAGGGTGCACTCTGGGAGCCGGCGAATCCGTCTGGATCACGGTGCATAACTACGGCTCGCCCCTGAGCTCGGGAACAAATGTGCCTTACAGCGTAGAGGTGGACGGCGGCACACCCTGTGCAGGGACACTGACCATCGGCACCGGCGGTCTGGCCACAGGTGCCGACACCACCTTTAACAGCGGCTGCACGGGCGACTTCAGCTCCCTCGGGGCCCACACCGTGAAGGCCTGGACCAGCCTGGCAGGGGATGCCAATACGATGAACGACACCACCACACAGACGGTGAATCACAACCAGCCCCCCACGCTGGGAACCAACGATATTTTCATTGACGATTTCGAGTGTCTGCCCGCTTTCACGACGCAGACGAGCGGGACGATCCTGATGAGCGGAACCCCCTCATCACAGTGGGAATATACCAACGCCATCAACGGCCGATTGCAAACAACTTATACGAATCATACCACGGGTGGTTCACAAGCGGCCACGTTGGATGCCAATCCGTCGGGGTTGTTTTCGAATAACTGGATGACGGTGACGCTGGATATGAGCGCGTATAATGCCGCAACGAATGCGATCGAGCTGGAGTTCTGGTGGACGGATCATGGCGATGAAACGCACACCGGCGATTCGATAGCGATTCGAGGAAGCAATACGGATGCGTGGATTAACGTGTTGAGTCTTGCCCCCGGCAGCCAAACAAATAATACATGGCATCAGGAGGCAATTAACCTGAGCAATGCGCTGCAGGCGGCGGGACAGAACTTCAGCAGCACCTTCCAGATTCGATTTAGCCAATATGATAATTATCCTGTGGCGACGGACGGGATTACTTATGATGACATTCGTGTGCATGAGTTGCAGAATGACGTGGGTGTGAGTGCGGTGGACAGCCCGGTCAGCGGTTGTGGAATGGGGGCTGCCGAGCCGGTGTGGATCACCGTGCATAACTATGGTGCACCGCTGAGTTCGGGAACAAACGTGCCTTACAGCGTAGAGGTGGACGGCGGCGCGCCCTGTGCGGGGACGCTGACCATCGGCACCGGCGGTCTGACCTCAGGTGCCGACACCACCTTCAACAGCGGCTGCACAGGCGACTTCAGCTCCCTCGGGGCCCACACCGTGAAGGCCTGGACCAGCCTGACAGGCGATGTGGATAACACCAACGACACCACCGCACAAGCCATCAACAACCAGCCCACCTACAACACCTTCCCCCACGTGGAAGGCTTTGAAGGTTCGCACTACTGGCTCTACGGTGGCCCCAACAGCAGTTGGGAAGTCGGGACAGTGTCATCCTTTACTTTCAATGAGCCGGGTGAAGGGGTGCAATCACTGGTGACGAATAGCGCAGGCAATTACAATCTTAATGAGGAATCATGGGCGGCCAGTCCGTGCTATGATTTCAGTGCACTGACGGCCGACCCGATTGTGAGCTTCCTGGGGGCTTTTGATTTAGAGGACGGTTCTTTCACAGCCTACGATCGGGGCTGGCTTGAGTACAGCACGGATAATGGCGTGACGTGGACAAAGCTGGGGACCGCGAGCAGCGGCGTGAACTGGTATAATCATGCCAGTACGGTGACGTGGTCGGATGATGATGGAGAGATCGATGATTGGCAGGTGCACTCGCATGTGTTGACGGGGCTGGCGGGACAGAGCAGCGTGCAATTCCGATTCCGCCTTTCGTCGGACTTTGTGATTACTCGTGAAGGGATGGCAATAGACCAGTTCTCGGTGTTGCCGAGCGGGACGGAGGTGTATGACCCGGCGGCGCGTCCCTTTACGGGGAATACGACGATGGCGGTCTCGGGCGGCAGCTGGACGCAGTGGCAGCTCAGCGGCGGCGACGTGATCTGGGTCAATCCGCAGGGCCAGAACCTGGGGAACACGGACCTGAAAATGCGTACGGAGTTTCCGCCGGTTTACTTCAACGGCGTGAACCAGTATATGACCCCGCGTCACTGGGTGGTGGAGCCTGGCACGGCGCCGGCCTCGAATGTGACGCTGCGGCTGTTCCTCACCGAGGAAGAGTGGGATACGCTTCGGAATCGGGATGCGGCGTT
>JALVCQ010000001.1 GCA_027009805.1 Bacteroidota bacterium | reverse complement strand
GGGACAAACACATCCGACAGCACGGGGGTTTCTTTCTGGGTTCGATATTTATCGAACCGATATGATTTAAGACGAAAGCCTTCCAACCATGGATAGATATGAACGGCGTCGCATTGCGGCTCGACCGAGATGGAACGAACGGGCATCGAGGAGACCAGGTCCCACAGTTTGGCGCCGGCTTGTCTCATCAGCTCGTCGTGGCGGTATGCATCTTCCCTGTCGCCATATTCATTTTGGACCACGACGCCGGCTTCGGGGAAAAGCACGGCAAACTGTTTGGCTTTCGATTCACTGACTAATTTAGGCAAGCGCTCCGCCAGGTCAGAATGGTTTTCACCCAGATATTTCATTAATGTAGGAAGGTCGGGCTCGGAAAAGACCAGCACCTTCAGGTCAACGGACTCGGGATTGGACACGTGGAACTTCATGGTCAATACGTGATTTTTAATGCGCCGCAAAAGTAAGGGTTCATCAGGGGCCTGTGTTTTTTTCATTATCCGGCGATCGTCGGTAGGCCTCGACCGCCGCAGCGGGCGGCATGGGTTTCCTCCTCCTTTTGCAGATTCTCCTGAAAGGCATGCGATGCGTTATCATTGCACATCTCAAAACAGAGACATGCGCTTATTGAGCATCTTCTGGGGGCTTTTTCTTCCCATTTTGGCATCGGCGCAGTTGGTGAATCCCATTTCCTGGGAAGCATGGGTCGAGCGCGGGACGAAAGACACCCTCATCATTTATCGTCAGGCGGCGATGGAAAAGGGCTGGCACCTTTACACGCAAGACATCCCGCCGGATGGGCCGATTCCCACGCGATTTTTCATCGTCGATTCGGGGGCCGTGCAATGGGCGGGGCCCGTCAACGCCGACCGGACGCCGGTCCGACAATATGAGAAGGCTTTCGACATGGAGCTTTCTTACTATCATGACACAGTGACGTTCCAGCAGAAGGTGGTGCTGGGCCGGCCGGTTGATTCGATCGAAGTAGGCGTGGAATACATGATATGCAACGACGAAATGTGTTTGCCGCCCGATGCGCCGACGTTCAAGGTGGCGGTGCCGCAAGCGACGGTGACTCAGGCGGACAGCGGCCTACCCGAGGGACTGTGGGGGCTTTTTCTGGCGGGCTTTATCGGCGGGTTGATTGCGTTGGTTACGCCGTGTGTGCTTCCGATGATTCCGCTGACGGTGGGTTTTTTCACCAAGATGGGGTCGGCGTCCCGTGCTGCGGCCATCCGGAAAGCGCTGGGCTTCGGCCTTTCCATTGTGGTGATTTACACGGGTCTGACCTTCGGCATCACCAAATTGATGGGTGCCGAGACGCTGAACCAGCTGGCCAGCAATGCCGTGATGAACCTGATCTTTTTTGTGCTGTTCGTCATCTTTGCCGTGTCGTTTTTCGGGGCTTTTGAGATTGCCCTGCCCAGCTCGTGGGTCACGGCCGTTGACAGGCAGTCGGAACGGGGCGGTCTCATCGGCATTTTCTTTCTGGCGTTTGCGCTGGCGCTGGTATCGTTTTCATGCACGGGCCCCATCATTGGGACGGTGCTGGTGCAGACGGCCCTGACGGGCAAAGTGTGGGCCCCCATCACAGCGATGCTGGGTTTTTCAGTTGCGCTGGCCATTCCGTTCATGCTGTTTGCGATGTTTCCGGCGTGGTTGCAATCGTTGCCGCGGTCGGGTTCGTGGATGAACACGGTGAAGGTCTCGCTGGCGTTTTTAGAACTGGCGCTGGCGCTGAAGTTCCTCTCCAACGTGGACCTGGCCTATCACTGGGGCGTGCTGAATCGGGAAATCTTTCTGGCGCTCTGGATTGCCATCTTCGCGCTCTGGGGTGTCTATCTGCTGGGCGGTATCCGCTTTGTGCACGACGCCCCGGTGCAACATCTTTCGATCGGACGGGTGCTGATGGCCATGCTGGTATGGGCCTTCGTCATCTACTTGCTGCCGGGGATGTGGGGCGCGCCGCTGAAACTGGTCTCGGCGTTCCCGCCGCCTTCGTTCTACAAAGAGTGGCAGCAAAAACCGCTGTTGCAACCCCGCATGACCGGCACGCCCGCCTCACAGGGACACGCCGCCACCTCGGAAACCTCCGACGAACCTCCCTGCCCGCACGGCCTCCCCTGTTTTCATTCCTACGAAGAAGCACTGGCATCGGCCAAAAAGACCGGCCGGCCGCTTCTGCTCGACTTCACCGGCTGGTCTTGCGTCAACTGCCGGAAAATGGAAGAAAACGTATGGACCGACCCCGAAGTCTTCCGCATTTTGGCCGAAGATGTGGTGCTGGCATCGTTATATGTGGATGACAAACGTTCTCTACCGAACGCTCAGCAATATACTTCGGAAGTGACGGGCCGCTCGGTGACCACCTACGGCGAGAAATGGAGCGACCTGCAGATCTCCCGATTTCGGGCCAACTCACAGCCCTACTACGTGCTCATCGACACCAACGAACAGGTGCTCGTGCCGCCGCGGGGCTATACGCCCGACATCCAAGAATATCTTGGTTTTCTGCGGGAAGGAATTAAAAAGTTTCACCAGCCATGAAGTCCCACATCCTATCCGAGCTTCAGGAAGCCCATCGGACACTGGATGCTTTCATGAGCGACGATTCGCAAATTGCGGCCATCGAACAGGCGGCCCAACTGATGGGACAGGCCCTGCAGACAGGCCATAAGATTATCAGTTGCGGAAACGGCGGCTCGATGTCGGACGCCATGCACTTTGCCGAAGAACTCACAGGGCGCTTTCGGGACAACCGCCGGCCGCTGCCCGCCGTCGCCGTCAGCGATCCGGCTTATCTGACCTGCACAGCCAACGACTATGGCTACGAAGACGTCTTCGCCCGCTTCGTCGAGGGCATGGGACAGCCGGGCGACGTATTGCTGGCCATCAGCACCAGCGGCAACTCACCCAACGTGTTGCGGGCTGTGGAAGCCGCTCACCGCCGCGGAATGAAAGTGGTGGGGCTGACCGGCAAAGGCGGCGGCGCCATGGCCGACCGCTGCGACGTCGAAATCCGGGCTCCCCACAGCCGATATTCCGACCGCGCACAGGAAATCCACATCAAGGTCATCCATATCCTGATCCTGCTGATCGAAAAGATGGCGGCGGAGTAGCACCGGGCCGCCCCACGCAGGCTGCTTGCAGCGCTGAGAGGACGCCACCGCCCGCTAAAACATCATTTCCTGTTCGGCGTTTTCTTCCGCGCCTTTGCGTTTTCGGACTTTCCCTTTATTGAAAAGAAAAGAAGCCCGCAGGCTGAAGACATTCCGGCTGGGCAGGATTTCCGTTACCTGGGTGTGTTCGCCGGTGGGCGTTTGCTGATAGGTGACGGCTTCGTAGTCCAGCCACGGAATCTGCGGCACGTAAGGCACAAACGAAAGCGACACGCTGAGGCGGTCTTTCAAGAAGGTGCCCCGAACAAATGCCAGAAACAGGTCGGAATGGCGTCGGGAGCTCATCGTGTAGCCGTCGGCGGTGACCTTGCGGGCCATATGATTCATCTGCATCAACCCCACCGAGAATTGCTTTTTAATTCGATACGACAACATCATAAAGGAGGTGAAATCCATTACGCTGTGGCGCTGATTATCCACCGTGATCTGCTCGGAATAGATGTCGCCCGAGACCATCATAAAGAGACGTTTGCCGAGCGGAAGCGGGAACGACAGCTCCACGCCCTTTCGCCAATACTGTCCGACGTTTTCAGGTCGGATAATGATCGAGTCGCCCCGAATCAGCAGCCGATTGGCAATGCGGTTGCCGCTATATTTTACGTAGGGCTCGATGCGGGCCCGCCCGCCCATTGCACCCAACTGAATCGAGCCATAATGCACATTATAGGGCAGCAGTTTGGGATTGCCTTCGGAAAATATCCCGGGAGCGGTAGCTGAGCGCAGGTCCGCCAGTTGATTGGCCGAGGGATAGTTTAATTCGCTGCGGTATTTCATCCGCAAGCTCAGGATGCGATGAAACTGCCACAGCACATCTACGCTGGGCTGCGGCATCGTAAAGGCATGGCTCCCGCCCGGGGTGACGAGCTGGTAACGCTCCACCGCCGTGCCCGCCCGCACGGTGAATTTTCCTTTGCGCCACGTCAGATAGCCATAGGCTTGATGGCGGGCCAGGGTGTTGGCATAGTCGTAAGTGCGTTTGCCGACGACAGAGTCGTTCTGCAGCAAAGATGAATGCAGGGTGCCGAAGTCTTCCCGATAGTTCAAGGAATAGCCCGTAAGGAGTTCCCATGCCGGACTGAACTGATGCTGCCACTCGATGTAGGGACGAGAGGCTAACACACTCGAATATGATTTTTCTTCCCGTTTTACAGCGGGGCCTTCTTCAATTGTCCGGTCCGTGGTGCTGCCCGAACGCTCACCCCGAAGGCGAATAGTCAGTTTATTTTCCGGAGTAATTTCCACGTGAGTGAAAAAAGTCATCCGTCTGGAATCTGATGACGTTGAAGCGACGACGGAAGACAGCAGCGAATCGGCTCCCCGAACGACCAGCACTTCCCGTTGGGAAGTCTGCGGCCGAAATTGACCGCGGGCATTCAGCTCGATAGAGCCGATATTACCTTCGGATGGAATGTAGTCCACTCCCACCACTGCCCGATATCCCGCCGAACGAAAATAGGAATTAAAGGGAAGTGTATCGGCGGGAATTTGTTCCCATACCATTTTACCTTCCGAAGAGGTCAACGTCTCGCTGGTGCGCATCGCCCCGTTGGGATGCCACGAGCTGCCGTGAAGATAAAAACTCCATTTGCCCCGCGTGTGGGTCGCGCTCAGCCGGCGAAACTGGAAAGGCAACAACGAAGGCGAATATTGCCGGAAAAAGTTAAAAGCCGTCATGGTCGAAAGCGACAGGCTCGTGCCCAGATAATCGTCCCGCAAGACGATGTTGATCACCGCCGAATAGCCCTCGAGTGCATATCGTCCTGTCGGGTCGCGGATGATCTCAATCTTTTTAATGCGGTCGGGAGGCAGGTCCTTGATATACTCGGGCGTTTTCTCCATGCCGTTGACCAGCAGGAGAATGTTTTCCTTATTGTCCACCCGAATGGCGTCGTTGAAGGGATCATACTCGATGCCGGGGAGTTTTTCCATCAGCTGCCGGGCCGATACGGTGCCCTTCCGCAACTCATCGGTGACGATGACCTCCGTCTTTTCGAGGCTTTCCTTGTAAGCCGAAGCGGTCACCGTGGCTTCTTTCAGCTGAAGGGGCGACGGCGCCAGCGCCACATTACCGACGAACATTGTGGAACTTTTTCCATCCAAATGCATCGCCCATGCCGTGTCGGCATAGCCCATCATCTGCAGTTTGACCCGATAGCGCCCGGGCGGCACCGTGATTTCAAAATAGCCCCGCGCATCCGTAAACCCCCAATAACGGCTGCTGTCCGGCAGGCGGACCATCATCACCGCCACCCCGGGCAACACCACGTTCAGCTCCGCATCCCGCACCCGACCGGACACTTCAACCCGCGTATTCGCCGGCCCCGGCCGGTGACCCTGGGCCCACGCCCAATGAAACACCAAGAAGGGAAACAACAGGAAGGAAGGTCTCATCATCGTAGATATAAGATAATTAAAAAGGTGAAAGGTTGTTAGGGTTTACAAAGCTAAGGGTTCCCATATTTCTTCACGATGCAAATACGATTTTCTCCAGCGGGAAAATGACAAGTTTTCACCCGTGCCTTTCCCCCACCCACCCGGCGATCTTTTCAGCGGCCACTTCGGAGGCGTTACGGCTGGAAAGGCGTTGCTTGACGGTGTAGTATCCTGCGGCCATCCGCTCGGCTTCGGGCCCTTGCAAGATGCCTTGCAGGGCGGCGCTCACGTTCGACGGGGTGAGGTGCTGCTGGATGAGCTCTTCCACGACCTTTTCTTCGGCAATCAGGTTCACGAGCGAGATAAAGGGCACCTTGACCACCCGCCGGGCAATGGCATAGGAGAGGGCGCCGCCGCGATAGACCACCACCTGCGGCACCTTCCACAGGGCCGTCTCGAGCGTGGCCGTACCGGAAGTGACCACCGCCGCGCGGGCCTGTGCCAGCGCCTCATAGGGATGCCCCTCAAACAACTGCACCGCCGGATACTGTTCCAGCAGCGGCCGGTAAAAGTCCACCGCAAGGGCGGCGCTTTTGACCACCACGGTGGGCATCCGGTCGTGCCACGGGCGGGTGCCTTCCAGCACCCGCGGCAGGATGTGGTGGATTTCCTGGGGCCG